>NZ_JBBPFR010000011.1:0-139135 GCF_037969685.1 Stenotrophomonas sp. G106K1
TGCCAACCTTGGTTGGCACGGATGCGTGCATCCACGCATGGCGTGGATCTACTGCAACTGGCCGCTGCCCTGGTAGGTGCCAACCTTGGTTGGCACGGATGCATGCATCCACGCATGGCGTGGATCTACCAGTAGAGCCACCCCATGGGTGGCTGCGGATGTCCTGCCCCGTCCATCCACGCATGGCGTGGATCTACTGCAGCTGCAAACCGCCCCGCAACAAGGGCACCAGCCACTCGAGGAACACCTGCACACGTTGCGCACGATGCTGCCGGTGCGGCAGCAACAGGCTCACCGGCAGCGGCTGCGCGACGTGCTGCGGCATCACCTCCACCAGCGCACCGGAGTGTAGTTCGGCCTGCACGTCGTAGCGCGGAATCTGCAGCAGTCCCAGCCCCGCGACGCAGCAGGCAATCGATGCCTCGGCGTTGTTCACCCGCACCCAGCCGGTCATCGGCAGCGTGCGCAGCTGCGCACCGTCCTGCCATTCCCACGGCTCCACCCGCGCTGTGGTCGGCGATGCGTAGTTCACCGCACGGTGCTGCTGCAGGTCGGCAGGATGTCGCGGTACGCCGTGCTCGTGCAGGTACGCAGGCGCGGCAACGTTGACGAAGTCCAGCTGGCCCAGCGTGCGGGCCACCAGGCTGGAGTCACCCAGCTGGCCCACCCGCAGTACCGCATCGCAGCCGTCCTCGATCAGATTCACCGCGCGATCGGTCATGCCCAGGTCCAGCTCGACCTGCGGATGCCGTTCGAAGAAGTCGGGCAGGGCCGGGGCGATGATGCGGCGACCGATCCGGCTGGGCACATCGATCTTCAACAGGCCACTCGGCTGTGCGTCGTCCTGGCGGAACAGCGACTCGGCGTCTTCCACCTCGGCGATCAGGCGCAGGCAGCGCACGTAGAAGGTGTCGCCATCGTGAGTGGTGGAGACACTGCGCGTGGAGCGCTGCAGCAGGCGCGTGCCCAGACGCTGCTCCAGTTCCGCCACCGCCGCCGAGACGGTGGAGCGGGGTAGGCCGAGCTGATCGGCGGCGCGGGTGAAGCTGGTGCACTCCACCACCCGGGCAAAGATGCGGAAACGCTCGATCCGGTCCATTGTTCGCCCACTCTGGAAAGTTAAGTCAATGTTGCGGGCTTTATCCGCGATTTCTGCACGATATCGTCGTCAGCACAGGGTAGCCAGTCCGGCAGCCCCTCCCCGAGGCCCATGCCATGACCGACCACCGTATCCAGGGCAAGACCGTGCTGATCGCCGGGGGCGCCAAGAACCTCGGCGGGCTGATCGCCCGCGACTTCGCCGAGCAGGGCGCCAAGGCCATCGTCATCCACTACAACAGCGCCGCCACCCAGGCCGATGCCGAGGCGACCGTTGCAGCCGTGCAGGCCGCAGGTGCAAAGGCCGTGGCGTTGCAGGCCGATCTGACCTCGGCCGCGGCGATGGAGCGCCTGTTCGCCGACGCGGTTGCCGCCGTCGGTCGCCCTGACATCGCCATCAACACCGTCGGCAAAGTGCTGAAGAAGCCGATGCTGGAGATCAGCGAAGCGGAGTACGACCAGATGAGCGCGGTCAACGCGAAGACGGCGTTCTTCTTCCTCAAGGAAGCCGGACGCCATGTCAACGACGGTGGCCGCATCTGCACGCTGGTCACTTCGCTGCTCGGCGCGTTCACTCCGTTCTACTCCAGCTACGCCGGCACAAAGGCGCCGGTGGAACACTTCACCCGCGCAGCATCGAAGGAATTTGGCGAGCGTGGGATTTCGGTGACTGCGATCGGTCCCGGGCCGATGGATACGCCGTTCTTCTATCCGGCCGAGAGTGCCGATGCGCAGGCGTATCACAAGACCGCCGCGGCGCTGTCGGCGTTCACCCGCACCGGCCTGACCGACATCGCCGACATCGTGCCGTGGATCCGCTTCCTGGTGACCGACGGCTGGTGGATGACCGGGCAGACCATCCTGGTCAATGGTGGTTACACCACAAAGTGACGCAGGGTGAGGTGTCATTGAGCCGGGTCCATGCCCGGCTCGTCCTGCTCTGGCGACGCGGGAATTCTGCGTTGCACAGGTTGCGCAGGCACAATGTGCGACTGTTCCCGGGCTGGAGTGCCTGCCATGTTCCCCGCGTCCCTTAGCACATCGTTCCTGCTGCTGGCGCTGGTCGGCACTGTCGATGTGAATGCAGCGAGCGGTGATCCTGAGGCCGCCCGCTTCCAGCGGGACCTGCTTGCAGTTCTCGAATGCCGTGCCGGTGCAGACACCCAGCAGATCGTCGCCAACACCCTGCGTGCCGCACGCTACGGTGACCCGGACAGGCGTCCGTTGCATCTGCGTGACTGGCATTTCGAGCACACCGGAGACACCGGCGATGCTGCGGTGACCGTGATCGATATGCCGGTGCCATTGACTCTGCAGGGCGTGCAGACCCGCCGCGTTTTCGCAGATGACCAGGGATTCTCCATTGCCATCGATGCTGCGGCGCGCGATCGGATCGTTGCCTGCCATGGCCTGCAGCTGCGGTCGAGCACACTGCGTGAGCCGTTCAAGGTGTGGTCCGCACAATCCGTCGATGGCAGCGTGTCGACCTCGTCCATCATGGTGCGCAGTGTTGGCGATGAATATCGATTGGGATGCACCGCGCCACATGTCGGGACGCAAGTCGCGCGGTCACCGGATCGACAGCAGCGCGCTGATGCCAATGACCTCACAGCGGCCATCGAGTGCCGCGCCGACGATGCGACCCTGGACCGCGTCGAGCGCGTGCTGCAGCAGGTGATGGAACAGCCGCAGAGCGGGTGGCCGGCAGAGGTGCGCGCAGTGTCGGCACCCATGCATGCGATCAATGGCACGGTGCTTCCCGTCTTCCAGATCGAACTGCAGAGGCCGTTGCAGATCCCGGGTGTGGACACCGACAGGTTGCTCGTCGCACCTGCTGGCCTGTTTGCTGCGGACCTCGGCAGGGTCAACGTGGCAAGTGTGTTGCTCGACGCTGGCCTGAACGCTGCTGACCAGCAGGCCGGCGTGCAGGTCTGGCAACGCGAAGCTTCACGTAGCGGACTGCCGTCGGCCAGCATCCGCATCAATGAACGCGTGGTGGCCAGAACTGACGACGGCACTGTCCTGACCGGATGCAGCAGCTCGCAGATGCGCAAGGCGGGGAGCGATCCAAAGAACGTGAACATCCCGCACTGAGTGAAGCAGGGCGGGATGTGCAGAGAAAGGGTGCCGGGCGCAGCCCGGTACCCTGGCGACTCATCCCAGCTTGGTCAGCACCGCGTCGGTCGCCGCCGCAGTACTCACTGCCGAACCCTTCGCCGCCAGATCCGCAGTGAACACGCCATCGTCCAGCACCGCGTGCACCGCCGCTTCCACCGCTGCGGCTTCGGCGTCCAGCCCCAGCGAATGGCGCAGCAGCATCGCCGCGCTGAAGATCGTCGCGTACGGGTTGGCGATGCCCTTGCCTGCGATGTCCGGTGCCGAACCGTGGATCGGTTCGTAGATGCCGACCGCTCCCGGCTCGCCCAGCGATGCCGATGGCAGCAGGCCAAGCGAACCGGCCAACATCGAGGCTTCATCGGTGAGGATGTCGCCGAACATGTTCTCGGTGACGATCACGTCGTACTCGCGCGGCTTGGCCAGCAGGTGCATGGCCATCGAATCGACCAGTTGATGTTCCAGCGCGACGTCCGGGAACTCCTCGCGGCCGATGCGCGCGGCCACGTCACGCCACAGGCGTGAGGTTTCCAGCACGTTGGCCTTGTCCACCGAGGTGACCTTGCCGCGACGCTGCTGCGCCAGCCGGAAGGCACTGCGCAGCACACGCTCGATCTCGGCCACGGTGTAGCGGCACAGATCGCTGGCGCTGTCGGCATCGCGGGTCTTGTCGCCGAAGTAGATGCCACCGGTCAGCTCGCGCACCACCACGAAGTCCACGCCCTGCAGCAGCTCAGCCTTGATCGGCGAGGCGTGCAGTGCGGCTTCATGGGTGCGCACCGGACGCAGGTTGGCATACAGCCCCAGCGCCTTGCGGATCGCCAGCAGGCCCTGTTCCGGGCGCACCTTGGCGTTCGGGTCGGACCACTTCGGGCCACCCACCGCGCCCAGCAGCACCGCGTTGGCGGCCTGGCAGGCGGCCAGGGTCGAGGCAGGCAGCGGTTCGCCGTGATGGTCGATGGCGATGCCACCGATGTCGTGCTCGCTGAAGGTGAAGGTGTGGTTGAAGCGTTCGGCCACGGCTTTCAGGACGGCGACCGCAGCGGCGGCCACTTCCGGGCCGATGCCATCACCGGGCAGGACAACAATCTCAGCGTGCATGTTCACTCTCGTAACGTTCGATTTCAGGGACACGGCCCAACAGATAACCCAGCTGATCGACGCCTTCCAGCAGACAGGTCTGCGAGAAGCCGTCCAACGGGAAGGAGTAGACGCGGCCATCGGGCGAGCGCAGTTCGCGCGCGGCCACGTCAATGGTCAGCTCATCGTCCGGGCGCTGCATCAGCACCTGCACGTCGGCTTCGTCCAGCACGATCGGCAGCAGGCCGTTCTTCAGCGAGTTGCCGCGGAAGATGTCGGCGATCTCGCTGCTGACGATGGCGCGCAGGCCGAGGTCGGTCAGCGCCCAGGGTGCATGCTCGCGCGATGAGCCGCAGCCGAAGTTGCGCCCGGCCAGCAGGATGCTGCGGCCGGCGTTGTGCGGCTGGTTGAAGGCGAAGTCGGCCACCGGGGAGCCATCGGCCTGCCAGCGCCAGTCGTTGAACGCATTGCGACCCAGCCCGGCGCGCTCGGTGGTGGACAGGAACCGCGCCGGAATGATCTGGTCGGTATCGATATTGGTCTGGCGCAGCACCACGCTGGCCGAACGCAGGGTGCGGAAGCCGCTCATCAGGCCACCTCCTGTGCGAACAGTTCACGGGCATCGGCCACGTGGCCCTGCACGGCGGCCCAGGCGGCACTTATTGGCGAGGCCAGCAGGGTGCGCGAGCCCGGGCCCTGGCGGCCTTCGAAATTGCGGTTGCTGGTGCTGACCGCCAGTTGGCCGGGGGCGACCAGATCGCCATTCATGGCGATGCACATGGAACACCCCGGCTCGCGCCACTCGGCACCGGCCGCTCGCACGATCTCGTGGATGCCCTCGGCCTCGGCCTGGCGCTTGACGATTTCAGAGCCGGGGACTACCAGCATGCGCACGCGCTCGGCGACGCGACGACCGCGCAGCACCTGCGCCACTTCGCGCATGTCGCTCAGGCGGCCGTTGGTGCAGGAGCCGACGAAGACCACGTCCACCGGTGTGCCGGCCAGCGTCTGTCCCGCCTGGAAGTGCATGTAATCCAGGCCCTTCTGCGCGGCGGCATCGTTGGCCGCCGGGATCGGCGCGTCCACCGCGATGGCGGTGCCGGGGTGGGTGCCCCAGGTCAGGGTCGGGCGGATGTCGGCAGCATCGATGTGCACCTCGCTGTCGAAGCGCGCGCCTTCATCGCTGCGCAGCTGCGTCCAGCGGGCCACGGCGGCGTCGAAGTCGGCGCCTTTGGGGCCACGTGGGGTATTGGCAACGAAGTCGAACGTCACCTGGTCGGGAGCGACCATGCCGGCGCGTGCACCGGCTTCGATCGACATGTTGCACAGGGTCATGCGCTGTTCCATGTCCATCGCTTCGATGGTGCTGCCGCGGAACTCGATCACGTGACCGGTGCCGCCATTGACGCCGATCACGCCGATGATGTGCAGCACCACGTCCTTGGCGCCGACGCCGGGTGCCAGATGGCCATCGACGGTGATCGCGAAGGTCTTCGCCTTGCGCTGCAGCAGGCACTGCGTGGCCAGCACATGGCCGACCTCGCTGGTGCCGATGCCGAAGGCCAGCGACCCGAACGCGCCGTGGGTGGAGGTGTGGCTGTCGCCGCAGACGATGGTCATGCCGGGCTGGGTGAAGCCCTGTTCCGGTGCGATCACGTGGACGATGCCGCGGTTGTCCGAGGCCATGTCGAACAGCTCGATGTCGTGCTCGGCGCAGTTGCGCGCCAGCATGGCGACCTGCGCTTCGGAGGCAGCGCTGGCGTAGGGCAGGGTGCCGTCGGCGGCGGCTGGCAGGGTCGGCGTGGAATGGTCCATCGTCGCCTTGGTCCGATCCGGACGGCGCGGCTTCAGGCCGCGTTCGCGCAGCTCGGTGAAGGCCTGCGGCGAGGTCACCTCATGAATCAGGTGCAGGTCGATATACAGCACGGCGGGCGCGCTGTCGGTTTCTGGAACCACCACGTGGGCGTCCCACAGTTTGTCGTACAGGGTGCGGGGTGCGGAAGTCATGCGTTTGCCTGGCAGGAGTACGAAGTAGCGGACATCTAAGAGAAAGTAACAGGGTCAGGTCAGCGCCGACGCGCGAGCACGCGCAGGCGCACGTAGTCGGCCAGCGGCTGGCCAGCGGCGTTGCGCGGCAGATCGGCCAGCAGGGCGGCGGCGGCATCGCGCACGGTGGCGCGCGCGTCGGCCGGCAGGTCGTCCAGCAGCGGTGCGGCGAACACCCGCAGCCAGCCGGCAACGCCGGTCGGCAGCGCGGTCGGGCGTGGCAGGCATTCGATCAGCTGCACCTGGAAGCCATGCTGGCGCAGGCGTTCGGCGTAGGCATCGGCGCTGGGGAAGTACCACTGGAATGCGCTGGCACCGAGGCCATGGGCGACGCGCGCGGCCTGTACCGCCGCAACGATCGTGGCCACGTTGCCATGACCGCCGAACTCGGCGACGAAGCGGCCGCCGGGGCGCAGGGCGCGGCGCACGCCTTCCAGCACGCGATCCGGGTTGGGCATCCAATGCAGCGCTGCGTTGCTGAACACCGCATCGAACGCGCCGTCGAAGGTCAGGGCGTGGCCGTCCATCACCTGCGCATCGACACCCCGTGCACGGGCGGCGATCACCATTTCCGGTGAAGCATCGACGCCCTGCAGGTGTGCGCCGCTGAGGGCCAGTTCGGTGGTGAGCACGCCATCGCCACAGCCCAGGTCGAGGATGCGCTCGCCGGCCCGCGCGTCGAGCAGGCGCGCTACGGCGCCACCGAGGGTCGGCACGAAGCCGGCATCGATCGCATAGTCCTGGGCATTCCACTGCTGGCCAGCGCTGCTGGTGGCGGTTGCGGTGTCGAAGGCGCTCATCTCACATTCCTCAGGCGGTGGCGGTGGCAGGTGCTTCAGTGCTGACGCCGGCGTTGGCCTGGCGCTGGCGCAGCAGGCGGTTGGCTACGTCCAGCCAGGCCAGCGCGGAGGCTTCGATGATGTCCTTGCTAGTGCCGGTGCCGTCGTACTCGACGCCCTCGTGACGCACGCTCAGATTGGCTTCGCCGCGCGCATCGGCGCCGATGCCGACGCTGTGCACGTGGTAGCTGTCCAGCATCAGCTGCACGCCGGTGGCGGCAGACAGGGCGCCGAACAGGGCATCGACCGGGCCATCGCCCTGTGCGGTCTCGGCCACGCGGTTGCCGTCCGGGTCGGACAGTTCGACCAGCGCATTGGCGTGGCTGCCGACATCGCTGATGGTCATCGAGGCCAGGCGGTAGCCCTGTGCGTTGGAGCCGCCCTGCATCAGTGTCTGCAGGTCGGCGTCGGTGACCACGCGCTGCTGCTCGCACAGGCCCTTGAACTGCTCGAACACCAGCTTCAGCTCGTCTTCTTCCAGCCAGAAGCCCAGTGCGCGCAGGCGCGCTTCGACGGCGGCGCGGCCACTGTGGCGGCCCAGCACCATCTGCGAGTCCTCCCAGCCCACGTCTTCCGGACGCATGATTTCGTAGGTGCCGCGATGGCGCAGCATGCCGTGCTGGTGGATGCCCGATTCATGGGCGAAGGCATTGGCGCCGACGATGGCCTTGTTGCGCTGTACCGGCATGCCGACCAGGCGCTGCAGCAGCTGCGAAGTACCGACGATGCGCGGGGTGTCGATGGCGGTGTCCTGCTCGTAGAAGGCCTGGCGCACCTTCAACACCATCGCGATCTCTTCCAGCGAACAGTTGCCGGCGCGTTCACCGATGCCGTTGACGGTGCATTCGACCTGGCGCGCGCCGCCTTCGATGGCGGCCAGTGAGTTGGCCACGGCCAGGCCCAGGTCGTTGTGGCAGTGCGCGCTGAAGATCACGTTGCCCGCGTTCGGCACATCGGCGACGCCGGCGATGACCTGCTGGAACATCGTGCGGATTTCTTCCGGCGTGGTGAAGCCGACGGTGTCGGGCAGGTTGATGGTGGTGGCGCCGGCAGCGATCGCCACGCGCGAGACCTCGATCAGGTAATCCAGCTCGGTACGGGTGGCGTCCTCGGCGGAGAACTCCACGTCATCGATGTAGGAGCGGGCCAGCGCTACGTGCCTGTGTACCGATTCCAGTACCTGCTCACGCGTCATCCGCAGCTTGTGCTCACGGTGCAGCGGGCTGGTTGACAGGAACACATGCAGGCGCGGGTTGGCCGCCGCTTCCAGCGCACGCGCCGAGGTCTCGATGTCCGCCTGCAGGCAGCGCGACAGCACCGCCAGGCTCAGGCTCGGGCGGCGCAGTTCGCGGCCGATCAGGGCCATTGCTTCGCGGTCGGACTGCGAGCTGGCCGGGAAGCCGGTCTCGATGATGTCCACGCCCAGTTCGTCCAGCGCACGCGCCATCACCAGCTTCTGCGGCGGGCTCATGCTGCAGCCGGGGGACTGCTCGCCGTCACGCAGGGTGGTGTCGAAGATGCGGATGCGCGGGGTGGTAATTCGTTCGATGGTGGTCACAGGGAAATCTCCTCGACAGCGGGTGCGACGGCTTGCAGGGGGGAAGGGGAAGGCGTGGGGAAAGCGGTGGCGGTCGCCTTGCCGGGCGAACGCGGGGTTTCTGCCCGGCGCCGGCGCGGTTTGCGTGGCGGACGCGGACGGATATCGGTGAGCAGGCCGGCCAGCACACCGGCATCGATGTTGCCGCCGGAGACGACCGCGCACTTGCGGCGGCCGGCGACGCGACGTCCCGCGGCCAGTGCCAGCGCACCGGCGCCCTCGGCGATGATGTGCTCTTCCAGCGCCAGTCGCACCAGGGTCTCGCGCAGTTCGGCTTCGCGCACGATCACCACGTCGTCCAGCAGCGAGGTGCACAGGCGGCGGGTCAGGAAGCCGGGGATCTTCACCCGCACGCCATCGGCCAGCGACGGCACGGGATTGATCTCGCGCACGTCGCCGCGGATCGCGCGGGCCATCGAATCGACCCCCTCGACCTGCGCACCGACGATGCGCACGCCCTGCGACTTCAGCGCCAGGGCGACGCCGGATGCCAGGCCGCCACCGCCGATCGGTACGATCACCACGTCCGGCGCGTGTGCGGCCAGCTCGATGCCGACGGTGCCTTGGCCAGCGATGACATCGGCATCGTCGAAGGCGGACAGGAAGCGGTAGCCATGGCGCTGCGCCAGTTCCACGGCGAACGCATAGGCCTCGTCATAACTGTTGCCATGCTGGCGCACCGTTGCACCCCAATGGGCGACGCCAGCGATCTTGGTGGCCGGTGCGCCATGCGGCATCACGGCGATGGCCGGCACATCCAGGCGATAGGCGGCCCAGGCCACGCCCTGCGCGTGATTGCCGGCCGAGGCGCAGATCACTGGCCGGGTGTCGCCACGTTCGCGGGCGGCCAGCAGGGCATTGAGCGCGCCGCGCACCTTGTACGAGCCGGTGCGCTGCAGGTTTTCCAGCTTCAGCCAGGTGCCGAAGCGCTCGGCATGATGCAGTGGCGTGGGCGGCAGGAAGCGGCGCAGGCGGGCCTGCGCGGCCAGTACGTCGGCAACGGTTACGTCGCCGACATCGCTTTCCGTGCTGGCATCAGCGGCGGGCATGGGCCACCAGCAGGGTGTTGCCGACCACCGCATGCGGGCACGGGCGGCGAAGAAGGCGCCTCCGTACCGGCACCGTGGTGAATACGGTACGGGCGTTCATGCGGATACTCCTTCCAGTGCGGTCATCTGCACCGAAACGCAGTCGTAGATCTTTTCCATCTGCCGACACAGTGTTTCCGGCGGCCGCTGGCTGTCCACCACCAGTTGCAGGTGCCAACGGCCATCATCGGCGGCCACCGGTGCACCGGTGATCGCGCGCGGGGCGAAACCGCGGCGTTCGGCCATGCCGATCACGCGCAGCAGCGCGCCCTCGGCCGGTTGCAGCACCAGGTCAAGCCGGTATTGCATTGGGGATCTCCTGGCGTGCATGTGCAGGGTTGCTTTCCAGCATGGTGCTGTTGGCGGTATTGGGCGGCACCAGTGGCCACACGTTCGCGCGTGCATCGATGGCCACGTGCAGCAGGGCCGGGCCCGGCTCGGCCAGCAATGCGGCCAGGCCACCTTCGACGTCATCGCGCGCATCGATGCGCGTGGCCGCGATGCCGAACACCTTGGCCAGGGCCACGAAGTCCGGGTTGTCGGACAGGTCGATCTCGCTGTAACGCTCGGCGAAGAACAGCTCCTGCCACTGCCGCACCATGCCCAGCGAACTGTTGTCCAGCAGGATGATCTTCACCGGCAGGCGGCAGCGGGCGATGGTCGCCAGCTCCTGCACGTTCATCATGAAGCTGCCATCGCCGGACACCAGCACCACCGTGCGCTCAGGGCAGGCGAACTGCGCGCCCATCGCCGCCGGCAGGCCGAAGCCCATCGTGCCCAGCGCACCGCTGGTCAAGTGGTTGCGCGGATGATTGAAGCGGCAGTGCTGCGCGACCCACATCTGGTGCTGGCCGACGTCGCAGGCGATCACCGTATCGGCCGGCGCCAGTTCGCTCAGGCGCTTCAGCAGCGCCGGGGCGTAGATGTGCTGGCCCGGTGCGTCGTAGCGTGCGGCGAAGCGATCGCGATGCTGTGCGCAGCGCCTGCGCCATGCGTCCTGGTGGGCCTTGGGGGAGGGGAAGGCCGCACGCAGGGCGCGGATGGCATGGCCGACGTTGCCGGGCACGGCGACATCGGCGCTGCGCAGCTTGGAGATCTCGTACGCATCGGCGTCGATGTGCACCACGCGGGCGAACGGCGCGAACTCGGCCAGCTTGCCGGTTGCCCGATCATCGAAACGCGCACCCAGCACCAGCAGCAGATCGCTCTCCTGCACGGCCATGTTCGCCGCGCGGGTGCCGTGCATGCCCAGCATGCCCAGCGACTGCGGGTGCTGGGGAGGCAGCGCGCCCAGCCCGCGCAGGGTCATCACGGTGGGGATGGCGCTGGCTTCGACGAATGCGCGCAGATCCTGCACGGCATCGCCCAGGGCGATGCCACCACCGGCGTAGACCACCGGCTTCTCGGCCGCGGCCAGTGCGGCGATGGCCTCGGCGATGGCGGCGTCGGCGGCGGCCGGCGGCGGTTCCACATTGGCCGGCACATGCGCTGGCAGGCGGCTGGCATCGGCCAGCTGCACATCCTTGGGCAGGTCGATCAGCACCGGGCCGGGACGGCCCTCGCGGGCGATGCGGAAGGCATCGGCCACCACGCGCGGCAGATCATCGACGCTGCGCACCAGCCAGCTGTGCTTGACGATCGGCATCGTCAAACCGAACACATCCAGTTCCTGGAACGCATCGGTGCCCAGCAGTGGCGTGGCGACCTGGCCGGTGATGCAGACCATCGGCACCGAATCGAGCATCGCATCGGCGATGCCGGTGACCAGGTTGGACGCGCCCGGCCCGGAGGTCGCCACGCAGACGCCGACCTGGCCACTGGCACGCGCAAAGCCGTTGGCGGCCAGTGCCGCGCCCTGCTCATGGCGCACCAGGATGTGCTTCAGCGACGAATCCACCAGCGCGTCGTAGAACGGCATGATGGTGCCGCCCGGGTAGCCGAACAGCGTACGGACACCCTCGGCCTCCAGCGCCTGGGTCAGCCAGCGCGCGCCGTTGGGCGGCGCGCTGCGGTGTGTGGGAGAGTTCATGGGGGAACCTTGCAGAGCGGGTGGGGGTGCCGCGTTGTTACGCGGCTTGACCTTGCAACCAGACCATCTTGGCGCGCAGTTCCTTGCCTACCTTCTCGATCGGATGCTCCAGGTCGGCCTGCTTGAACCTGTTGTAGTTCGGCAGGCCCGCTTCGTACTCGGCCACCCAGTTCTTGGTGAAGGTGCCGTCCTGGATGTCCTTCAGCACTTCCTTCATGCGCTCCTTGGTGCCGGCGTCGATCACCCGCGGGCCGCTGACGTAGTCGCCGTACTGCGCGGTCTCGGAGATGAACTCCAACATGCGCGAGATGCCGCCTTCGTAGAACAGGTCGACGATCAGCTTCAGTTCGTGCAGCACTTCGTAGTAGGCGATTTCCGGCTGGTAACCGGCTTCCACCAGCGTCTCGAAGCCCGCCTGCACCAGTGCGGAAGCGCCGCCGCACAGCACCGCCTGCTCACCGAACAGATCGGTTTCGGTTTCTTCCTTGAAGGTGGTCTGGATCAGGTTGGCGCGCGCACCACCCAAGCCGGCCGCATAGGCAAGTGCGTACTCGGCGGCCTTGCCGCTCTTGTCCTGGTAGACCGCCCAGATGCACGGCACACCGCGGCCGATCTCATATTCGCGACGGACCAGTGCACCCGGGCCCTTCGGTGCGACCAGCACCACGTCCAGGTCGTCGCGCGGCTTGATCATGTCGAAGTGCACGTTCAAGCCATGCGCGAACAGCAGCACCGCGCCCTGCTTCATGTTCGGTGCCAGCACGTCCTCGTACAGCTTCTTCTGCACCATGTCCGGGGTCAGCACCGCAACCAGGTCGGCATCCTTCACCGCCTCGGCCGGTGCCTTCACGGTGAAGCCATCGGCCTGCGCCTTGACCTCGGTGGGGCCGCCCGGGCGCAGGCCTACCACCACATCGAAGCCGGATTCACGCAGGTTCAGCGCGTGCGCGCGGCCCTGGCTGCCGTAGCCGATGACGGCGATCTTGGTCTGGGGCAGTTCGTTGGTGCTCATGGGGGAGGTTCCTTGCGGGTGGGAAGAAAAAAGACGGCCGGCAGTCGAATCGACGTACCGGCCGGTCAGGGAAAAGCGGGGAGGGCAGCGCCGCGCGTCGCACAGGTACTGCCACCACGAGGGTTCGTGGTGCAGCGGGTCCGGGTTGTGCGATGGGCGTTGGTCATGGTGGTTGCGTCTGAAACCAGGTCCTGAAATGAAAAAACCCGCACCTGGGCGGGTGCGGGTTTTGATGAGTTCCGGTGTATTTGCTGCTTACACGCTGGCTCGTCCCGCACCTGTTGGTTGGGTAATAAGTACGAGCACAAGAATCGAACGCAGCGAGGCGGCGCCGGTATCGGCGGCTTCGATGTGGGTTCGCGGTGGCGTGTTGTGATGCAACATGTGATCGAGAAAACCACAGCCGTTTCCGCGCTGTCAACCCTCGCAGCGATATTCCTGTCAGTTTCCGCTGCATGCAGTGCAATCGCTTGTGGCGCAAGGATGGTTGCCGCTGAAAGTGTTTCGGTGAACCCGAATTCACTCTTTTCAACGGGTTTTTTGCGCGGATTCGGGGTGATTTCGCCTTGGTCCGCGCCGGAGTCATCGAAGCCGAAAGCAGTGCGGACCAAGGTCCGCACCCACCGAAGGACTGTCGTCCATGACCTATGCCCGATGGCCCCTGGTCGCCGCAGCAGCGAAGATCGGGTCACCACCCTTCCATCGGAACCCGACCGTGTCCCGACGTCTTGCCCGTTCCCTGCTGGCGACTGCCGTGCTGGCTGCCGTGCCCATGCTGTCCTTGGCTGCCGATCGCATTACCGGCCGCACTTTCGCCACCCGTTCGGAGGTGATCGCCCCGCATGCGATGGCCGCCACCTCGCAGCCGCTGGCCACCCAGATCGCGCTGGACGTGATGAAGGCGGGTGGCTCGGCCGTCGATGCCGCCATCGCTGCCAACGCAGCGCTGGGCCTGATGGAACCCACCGGCAATGGCGTCGGCGGTGACCTGTTCGCCATCGTGTGGGACCCGAAGACGCAGAAGCTCTACGGCTACAACGGCTCCGGCCGCTCGCCGAAGTCGCTGACCCTGGCCGAGTTCCAGCGTCGTGGCCTGAAGGAGATTCCGGCCACCGGTCCGCTGCCGGTATCGGTACCGGGCGCGGTGGATGGCTGGTTCGCGTTGCACGAGCGGTTCGGCCGCAAGCCGATGGCCGACAACCTGGCCCCCGCCATCCGCTATGCGCGCGAAGGGCATCCGGTGGCCGAAGTGATCGCCTATTACTGGGATCGCTCGGTGCCGAAGCTGTCGCAGTATCCGGGGTTCAAGGAACAGTTCACCATCGACGGCCACGCCCCGCGCAAGGGCGAGATGTGGAAGAACCCGAATCTGGCCGACACCCTGCAGAAGATTGCCGACGGCGGGCGTGATGCCTTCTACAAGGGCGACATCGCCCACACCATCGGCGATTACTTCAAGAAGAATGGCGGCTACCTGAGCTACCAGGACATGGCCGACCACCATGGCGAGTGGGTTGAGCCGGTCAGCAGCAACTACCGCGGCTATGACGTGTGGGAGCTTCCGCCGAACAGCCAGGGCATCGCCGCACTGCAGATCCTCAACGTGCTGGAAGGCTACGACTTCTCGAAGATTCCGTTCGGCTCGCCCGAACACGTGCACCTGTTCGTGGAAGCGAAGAAGCTGGCGTTCGCCGACCGCGCGCGCTTCTACGCCGACATGGCGTTCCAGCCGGCACCGGTACAGAAGCTGATTTCCAAGGACTACGCCGCGCAGCGCCGGGCGCTGATCTCGATGGACAAGGCGCTGAAGGAAGTGCAGCCGGGTACACCGAAGCAGCTGGAAGAGGGCGACACGATCTACATGACCGTGGCCGACGCCGACGGCATGATGGTGTCGCTGATCCAGTCCAACTACCGCGGCATGGGCAGCGGCATGGCACCGCCGGGGCTGGGCTTCATCCTGCAGGATCGCGGCGAGATGTTCGTGCTGCAGAAGAACCATCCCAATGGCTACGCACCGGGCAAGCGTCCCTTCCAGACCATCATTCCGGCCTTCATCACCAAGGGCGGCAAGCCGTATGCCAGCTTCGGCGTGATGGGCGGCGCGATGCAGCCGCAGGGCCACGCGCAGATCGTGATGAACCTGGTGGACTTCGGCATGAACCTGCAGGAAGCCGGCGATGCGCCGCGCATCCAGCATGAAGGTTCGACCGAGCCGACCGGGCAGGCGACGGCGATGACCGATGGTGGCGAGGTCAATCTGGAGACCGGGTTCCCGTACGAGACGGTGCGTGCGCTGATGCGCAAGGGCCACCGCGTGGTGTTTGCCGATGGTCCGTACGGCGGCTATCAGGCGATCCTGCGTGATCCGGAAACGGGCGTGTATTACGGCGCGTCGGAGAGTCGCAAGGATGGGCAGGCGGCGGGCTACTGAGTTTCCGGCCAACGGGCTGAGCCCCCTCGCGGTTGAACGCCAGAGCAGGTTCATGCGCTGGGGCGTGCGGGTGGGAGTGTCGGGGGACGCCGTGAATACGTTCTTGTAGGCTTAGCCGCGCCATCCATGGCGCGGATACCTCCGCCACCCCCACCCGCACGCCCCCCGATAGTTTCCGTGCGCGTCAGCCACGGAAGAGAGAGAAAGAAGAAGATCAAAAGCAAAGGCAACAGCCGCGCGCTTTGGGTTGGGGTCGGATCCGTTTTCCGATACACCTCATCCACGCATGGCGTGGATAGATTGTGTCGACCAAGGTCGACACCTACCGGCCGCGGGAAACTGTCGGGGGGGGGCGGGGGGGGGGGGGGGGGGTGGGGGGGAAGGACCGTTGGCGCCATCCATGGCGCCATCGAGCCCCCAGGGATGGGTTTACGGCGTGTCCTGCCCCCCCACACCGCCTCGCCCAGCCAGCAGTAACCCAGAGCCGCTTTGGCTTTTGAAGTTGCACTTGCCGTTGCTTGAAAAAAAGCGGTGCAGCCGCAGGCTGCAAAACCCCCTCAATCCGAATCCTGCGCGCGCGCCGCCTCCGCCTGGGTCTCTTCCTGCGCCGCCATCTCGCGTGCGATCCACGCATCGATCATGCGTCGCTGGCGCTGCGTTTGCCGGCGCTCCCGCGTGTACTCCTGGTCCAGCACCCGGTACAGCGACACCATCACCAGCACCATCAACAGCGCGAACGGCAACGCCGCGATCGTGATCATTCCCTGCAGCGCATCCAGCCCACCCGCCAGCAGCAATGCCGCCGCAATCAACGCTACTGCGATGCCCCACGCCAGCTTGCGCTTCAGCGGCGGATCGCCGGCTTCGTCGGTGGACATGCTGGCCAGCACCAGCACCGCCGAATCGGCCGAGGTCACGAAGAAGATCATCAGCAGCACCAACGCCACCGCCGACAGCATCAGCGACGCCGGCAGGCTGTCGAACAGAGTGAACAGCACCGTCTCATAGCCATTGCCCAGTGCCTGCACCAGGTCGGCATGGCCGAAGATCTGCGCCCACAAGGCCGTCCCGCCGAAAACGACGAACCAGAAGAAGCCCAGCAGGGTCGGTGCCAACACCACGCCGATCACGAATTCGCGCACGCTGCGGCCCCGCGAGATGCGCGCGATGAACGAGCCCACGAACGGTGCCCAGGAAATCCACCAGGCCCAATAGAAAATCGTCCAGTCGGCCACCCATGTGCTGCCGGAGAACGGCGACATGCGCAGGCTCATGGTCACCAGCTGGTTGAGGTAGGAGCCCAGCGTGGTGGTGAAGGTATCGAAGATGAAGCCGGTCGGCCCCAGCACCAGTACGGTCGCGGCCAACAGTGCGGCCAGCGCCAGGTTGAAGTTGGACAGCCACTTCACGCCGCGCTCCACGCCGCTGGCGGTGGAGGCCATGTACAGCATGAAGGCAATGGCGATGATGGTCATCTGCACCGGCACCGTAGCCTCCAGGCCGAACACGCGCTCCACACCCGCAGCGATCTGGATGGTGCCGAAGCCGAGCGTCGTCGCCACACCGATCGCCGTGGCAACCACCGCCGCGATGTTGACGACGCGGCCGATCCAGCCGCGGTGGTGGCGGCCGATGATCGGCTGCAGCATATCGCTGACCAGTCCGCGTCCATTGCGGTTGAACTGGAACCAGGCCATCGCCAGACCGATCAGCGCGTAGATCGCCCACGGATGCAGTCCCCAGTGGAAGAACGCGTAGCGCATCGAGGCACGCGCGGCGTCCATGCTCTGCGGTTCAATGCCTTCCGGTGGCTTGGTGAAGTGCGAAATTGGTTCGGCAGCTCCCCAGAACACCAGGCCGATGCCCATGCCGGCAGCGAACAGCATCGACATCCAACTGGCGCGCGAGAACTCGGGCTCGGCGTCTTCGCCACCGATGCGCAGGTTGCCGAAGCGGCCGAACGCCAGGTACATCAGGAATACCAGTGCCAGGAATACGACCAGCAGGTACAGCCAACCGACGCTGCGGATGACATCGCCCAGCGCCGCCTGCACGACGGTATTGAAGGGGCCGGGCGCGAGGCCGGCCAGCAGCACCAGGGCAAGCACCAGTGCGATGGAAATGCGAAACACCATGAAGGAGCTTCTCCGATCAAGGGATTGAGGGGAGCGAGCGAAAGCTTGCAGGGAGTGGGCCGGCAACAGCGTGCGCGTGCCGGACAGGAGCCGCGATGGCGGCAGGGAAAGCACCGCTTGCAACAGTGCGGTGCGCGTGCACGTTACTGAATGCGACGTCACGGTTCTGTTAAAGCGGGTACGCCAGATCCACACCATGCATGGATGAACGGCCAGGAGGTCGAATGGTTTCTATGCTCTAATGCGCACCAAGAAGCGGGGGTACCGCGGCCTTGTGGCCACGGTTGAGATAGTCCCTTGGAACCTGATCCGGCTCATACCGGCGTAGGGAAGCTTTGCAATGCAGCCGTGCCCCGACCACGCCCAAGGACCGCCTTGGTGCTGTCCGGGCGCAGGTGCAGTGCGCCGCCGCTTCGTCCCTGACCTTCCTGGACGATGCCCGATGAACGCACAGCTCTCTGCCCTGCAGCAACAGGCCCAGCAACTCTCCGAGTCCGTGACCCGGCCCATACCCGGCTCGCGCAAGATCCACGTGCCCGGCTCGCGGCCGGACCTGCAGGTGCCGATGCGCGAGATCGCGCTGACCCGCACGCCCACCGTGTTCGGTGGCGAAGAGAACGCACCGGTCACCGTCTACGACACCTCAGGCCCGTACACCGATCCGGACGCGCGCATCGACCTGTCTGTCGGCCTGCCGGCACTGCGCCGTGGCTGGGTGGAGGAGCGCAACGACACCGAACAGCTTGATGGCCTCAGCTCCTCGTTCGGCCGCGCGCGCGAGCACGATCCGAAGCTGGACCCGGTGCGTTTCCCCGCGCGCAGCCTGCCACGTCGCGCGCGTGCTGGTGCCAACGTAACCCAGATGCACTATGCGCGCCGCGGCATCATCACCCCGGAAATGGAATTCGTCGCCATCCGCGAGAACCAGCGGCTGGAGGCGATCCGTGATGCGGCACTGCTGCAGCAGCATCCGGGTGAAGCATTCGGCGCGTCGATCCAGCAGTTCATCACCCCGGAATTCGTGCGCGATGAAATCGCCCGCGGTCGTGCGGTGCTGCCCAACAACATCAATCACCCGGAAAGCGAGCCGATGATCATCGGCCGCAACTTCCTCACCAAGATCAATGCCAACATCGGCAACAGCGCGGTGTCATCGGGTATTGCCGAGGAAGTGGAAAAGCTGGTGTGGGCGATCCGCTGGGGCGGCGACACGGTGATGGACCTGTCCACCGGCAAGCACATCCACGAAACGCGCGAATGGATCATCCGCAACTCGCCGGTGGCGATCGGTACGGTGCCGATCTACCAGGCGCTGGAGAAGGTCGACGGCCGCGCCGAAGCGCTGACCTGGGAGATCTTCCGCGACACCCTGATCGAACAGGCCGAGCAGGGCGTGGACTACTTCACCATCCATGCCGGCGTGCTGCTGCGCTACGTGCCACTCACCGCCAAGCGCGTTACCGGTATCGTCAGCCGCGGCGGGTCGATCATGGCCAAGTGGTGCCTGGCCCACCACAAGGAGAACTTCCTCTACACGCATTTCGAAGACATCTGCGAAATCATGAAGGCCTACGACGTGACCTTCTCACTGGGCGATGGCCTGCGCCCGGGCTGCATTGCCGATGCCAACGATGCGGCGCAGTTCGGCGAGCTGGAAACGCTGGGCGAGTTGACGAAGATCGCCTGGAAGCACGACGTGCAGACCATGATCGAAGGCCCCGGCCATGTGCCGATGCAGCTGATCAAGGAGAACATGGACAAGCAGCTGCGCGAGTGCGGCGAGGCACCGTTCTACACACTGGGCCCGCTGACCACCGACATCGCGCCGGGCTATGACCACATCACCAGTGCCATCGGCGCGGCGATGATTGGTTGGTTCGGTACCGCCATGCTCTGCTATGTCACGCCGAAGGAGCATCTGGGCCTGCCCAACCGCCAGGACGTGCGCGACGGCATCATGGCCTATCGCATCGCCGCGCACGCGGCCGATCTAGCCAAGGGCCATCCCGGTGCGCAGGTGCGCGACAACGCATTGAGCAAGGCGCGATTCGAGTTCCGCTGGGACGACCAGTTCCACCTCGGCCTGGATCCGGAGAAGGCCAAGGAATTCCACGACGAGACCCTGCCCAAGGATGCGCACAAGCTGGCCCACTTCTGCTCGATGTGCGGCCCGCACTTCTGCTCGATGAAGATCACCCAGGACGTGCGCGAGTACGCCGAGAAGGGCATGCAGGAGAAGTCCGAGCAGTTCCGTGCGGCCGGCGCCGAGGTGTATCAGCAGGGCTGATTGCAGAGGGGCAGCGCCGGGTCATGCCCGGCGTCGTCCCATCACCCATCTCACGGACATGCCGCTATCCTCGGCCCATCGTTCCCCGGGGACAAGGAACCATGCCCATTGCCGTCACCACCCGCTGGCTGGCCATCGCCCGCCGTCATCCCTCTGCTTGGTTGCTCGGGGCACAGCTGTTGTCGGTGCTGCTGTACCCGGCGTTGGACGAAACCGCGGCCGGGCGCGCGGCCGTAGAGGTGTTCGGCATGGCCGTACTCGGCCTGGCCCTGTGGGTGGTGCAGCGCAGTCCGCTGGGAACCTGGCTGGCGTTGGTGCTGGCCATTCCGGCGGTGGTGTTTTCCCTCTCTGCGGCCCTGCTCGACCGGCCTGCACTGGGCATCACCGCACAACTGCTGGAAAGCCTGCTGTATTTCTATACCGCTGGTGCGCTGATCGCCTACATGCTGCAGGACCATAAGGTCACCCGTGACGAGTTGTTCGCCGCCGGTGCCACGTTCACGTTGTTGGCATGGGCATTCGCTTTTACCTTTGCCGTATGTCAGCAGTGGTATCCGGGCAGTTTTCAGGGCGCCAGTGGTGGGCCGCAGCGCACTTGGATGGAGCTGCTTTATCTGAGCTTCAGCTTATTGTCAGGCGTTGGGCTGAGTGATGTCGTGCCACTGCATCCGCAGGCCCGCGCGCTGGTCATGCTGGAGCAGTTTTCCGGCGTCATGTATGTCGCGCTGGTGGTTTCGCGGCTGGTCGGCCTGACCATGCTGAAACGCTTCTGAAAATGAACGCCAGATAAAAATATCGCGCCCGAAAGGGCGCGAATGATGATGCTTATTATGTGAATGCGTCGGCGAGAGAGAGCCTGATGTCGACCACGCGATAGGCGAGGTAACCCGCATAGGCTAATATCCGGAGGCTTCGTTTTTTTTGCGGTATGCGCCGATGCTTTGTGCGGAATCTGGCTTCTTGCTGTGCCAAGGATGGGAAGGGATCGATGGTGAACAGTGTTCGCGGCCTGTTTCAACCCCATAGCAACGAATGATCAACAGCGAAATCCAGTCGCCTGAATCCGACCGCGTCCGCGTCGGCGAGTGCATCGTTACTTTGTCCTCGCGTGAGGTTGAAGTCGCGGGTGCGCGCCGTACGCGACGTTTGACGCCCAAGTCGCTGGGTGTGCTGCGCATGTTGATGCGGCAGCCGGGACGAGTGGTGACCCGTGACGAGCTGTTCGCCGAAGTGTGGCCGGACACGCTGCCGACCAACGATGTGCTGACCCAGGCGGTTACCCAGCTGCGCAAGGCGTTCAGCGTCGACGACGACAACGGCCAGGCGTACATCGAGACCATCGCCAAGACCGGCTACCGCCTGCTGGCACCGGTGCAGCCGCTGGCCGACCACGAGACCGATGTGATCACTGCTGCAGAGGAATCGTCTGCACCGCAACCGCCCGCGCCGAATGCCGTGGCCCCCGTCGGCGCACCTGTGATTGAACGCGGCAGCCGTCGCTGGCGGCGTCTCCGCCGTCGCCTGCTGCTGGCGCTGGGCGTGGTGATGCTGCTGGCACTGGTGGTGTTGAGCCTGCTGCTGCTGCGCCGCCCGGCGCCGGTGAATTCTCCGGTGGACGCGGCAGTGGAGAACGGCACGCGAGTGATCGGAAGCCCTGAGCGGCCGTATCGATTGATTACCGCCACAGCCGGTTTTGAGACCTATCCCACACTTTCGCCTGACGGATCGCAGGTCGCCTACGAAGGCGCCAACGACGATGGCAAGGGCGGCAACGCCATCAAGGTGCAGACCTCGGGCAACGCGCCCGCACGCCAGCTGCTTTCGCCGCCGGCAGGTGCCAGCGACCGCTTCCCGAACTGGTCGCCGGATGGCCGCGAAATCGCCTTCGCCCGCTTTGGTGCCGATGACAGCTGCCAGGTGTTGATCGCCAGCGCCACTGGCGGTGCCGTGCGTCAGGCCACGCGCTGCGACGGCACCGAGCTGCTCAGTTTCGACTGGACACCCGATGGCCACGGCCTGGTCTTCGGCAGCATGGTCGGTCGCTATGCCCATCGCGGCATCCGCGTGCTCGATCTGGCCACCGGCCAATGGCGTCCGCTGGATTATGCTGTCGACGAAGATGATTTCGATTACGCCCCGCGCTATTCCCCGGATGGCAAATGGCTGGTTTTTGTCCGCAACCCTCAGTTGGGCGACCTGTGGCGGATGCCTGCCAGCGGCGGCACGCCCGAGCAGTTGACGACCGAATCGGCCGAGCTGCGCGGTTGGGCATGGCTGGGCGACGGTCGACATATCGTGTTCGGTCGCCGCGTGGACAGCGAGGCTCGCTTGTACTACCTCGATGTCGAGCGCCGTACGCTGCGTGACGCCGGGCTCGACGATGCGCAGTGGCCGACGGTCTCACGCCGCGGCGACATGCTGGCATTCGTGCATCGGCGCGCGCAGTTCGGTGTGTTCAGGATGCCCGCGCAGGGCGGTGAAGGTGAGCGTCTGTTCGCCTCCAGCGGCCGTGATGGGCAGCCGATGGTGGCACCGGATGGACGGCAACTGGTGTTCAGTTCCGATCGTTCCGGCAGCTTCGCGCTGTGGTGGGCCGACATGCAGCGGCCGGAATCGCTGCGACCGATCGAAGGGTTGAAGCCGGAAGCACGGCAGGCACCGGACTGGTCGGCCGACAGCCGGCATCTGCTGGTGGTGGGCCGCGATGAGCACGGCGAAGCCGTTGTCTACGAGATCGCACCGCGCGACGAACAGCTGCATCGCCTTCCGGTGCCCGCCGAGCAGCCGTTGCAGGCGTTGTACGGTGCAGACGCGGAGCAGTTGCTGGTGGTTGAGCGTGATGCCGACCAGCACACCCGGTTGAGCCTGTTCGACCGCAGCGCGCAGCCTTGGCGGCGGTTGGCCAGCCTGGAGGGGGTGTCACAGGCGCGTTTCGACCGCAGTACCGGACGGGTGCTGTTCACCCGGCTGGCAGCCGGCGGGCTGTGGTCGGTGGACGCTGCATTGACCCCGGCCAGCGTGCAGCAGCTCAGCGAGGACCGGCCGAGCCGTTGGCGCTACCGGACCTGGACCGTGGCCGGCAACGGCAGTATCGACTACCTCGGCAGCAGTGCCAGCTGCGGCACGACCCTGGTCCGTATCCAGTCCGGGCGCGAAGAAGCGGAGCGCTGCCTGGACGCCCAGCGCCTGAGCGCGGGCAACGGACTCAGCGCCAGCGCCGACGGAAACAGCCTGTACCTGGCCCTGGCCATCAGCGATGGTGCCGACATCGGCGTGATGCGACTGCCCGAACAACCGCCCGCGCTGTTCCCTGCATTCTCCAAGCTGCTGATATTGAATGAAAAAGGGCCTTCGTAACTTCTTCGTGAGGATCTCGCCGCGAATTCGTGGCGATCTCGGCAGTCTTTCCTGACGCGCTGCCGCCTGATTTGGCAAAACGGAGGCCTGTACTTGGCAAATCCGTGGTGCCCCTATGCGTCAACTCTCGCTGGCCGATCGTGGCCAAACCCTCTCCCTGGACAAGGCGATCGACGATGTCGCGCCGACCTGCATGGGCGTTGCCCGCCTCGGCAGCCTGCAGACCGCCGGCACCAGCTTCAGTGTCTGGATGCAGGTGCGTGGTACCTCGTGGGTGGAAGCCAAGGAAGGGCGGTTCCGCCTTCGCCAGGGCGAGTGGATCGCGTTCGAGAAGGAGTCCAGGCCGCTGGTCCAGGCCGGACGCAACGGCCTGTGCGTGGGCATGAACCTGAACGTCGAAGCGCTGCGCGTGCTGACCGAGATGGCCGATTGCGGGCTGTACGCCGGCCGCGGCCTGATGAACCGGGCCGATGCACGCGTGGCACTGCGCCTGTGGCGTGACGCCCTCGCCAGCGGGCAGCCGGCGCAGGCGCTGCGTCCGCTGCTGCTGCACCTGGCCGGTCTGCAGCGCAGCCTGGCAGACAACGTGCAGCGTTGCCCCGGCCGCTCGCGCAGTCGCAAGCGCCAGGTGTTCGGTCGCATGCAGCGCGCGCGCCTGTATCTGGAAGGCAACAGCCACCGCGTGGTGCGCATCGGCGAACTGGCCGAGCTGACCAACTTCTCCAGCTGGTATCTCTCCAAGACGTTCCAGAGCCTGTACGAGGAAAGCCCGCAGTCGCTTTCGGCACGGTTGCGCCTTGAGCGCGCGGCCGATCTGCTGCGCGACACCGACATGATGGTCGGCGAAGTTGCTGCTGCCAGCGGTTTCGACAACTGCTGCAGCTTCGCGCGCGCCTTCCGCGCCCGCTATGGGCAGTCCGCTTCGCGCTTCCGCGAGAACGACGGACAGATTCCGCCACACTCCGCAAAGTCTCCGGTTGTGTCGCGCAAATACAGCGCTGCAACGCAATCGTAACGTGCTACGGCGTTTTAACACGCTACTAACACGTACCTTGGAGAGATTGATGAACGTTCGTATTCCTGCAGTGCGGCTCGGCTTGTTGCCGGCCGGCATTGCGCTTGCCTTGGCACCGTCCTTCGCTTCGGCGCAGGACGCAGCTGCCGGCGGCACGACCGACCTGGACCGCATTTCGGTCACCGGTTCGCGCATCCGCCAGGCGAGCATGGAAACCGCACAGCCGGTGATCGCGCTGCAGCGCGCCGACATTGAAAAGCAGGGCTTCACCAGTGTTGCTGACATCGTGCAGAACCTGTCGGCAACCGGTTCGCCGGCGATCAGCCGCGCCGATGCCCTGAGCTCGGGCGAAGAAGTTGGCGGCCAGTACGTCGACCTGCGCAACCTCGGCCCGGAGCGCACCCTGGTGCTGCTGGACGGCAAGCGCATGGGCACCAGCACCGGTGGCTACACCGATCTGGCATCGATCCCGACCTCGGTCGTGGAGCGCATCGAAGTGCTGACCGATGGCGCCTCGGCCATCTATGGTTCCGACGCCATCGCCGGCGTGGTCAACATCATCACCCGCAAGAACTTCGACGGCCTGGAAGCCAGCGTCTACGGTGGCCAGTACGGCCAGGGCGACGGCCAGAAGCAGGTCTACAACTTCGTTTACGGCCAGACCGGTGAGCGTGGTTCGATCACCTTCGGCGCCGAGTACAGCAAGGAAGACGAGGTCAAGGCCAAGGATCGCTCCTTCAGCCGCTACCCGAACGGTCGCTTCCATCCGTTCCCCACCGACGACGATGCCAATGGCTGGTCGCCGGCATCCAACCATGGCGTGCTGATCGACGACATGGGCACCCCGCAGAACGCCAACGACGATATCTGGTACACCCGTGCCAATACCGGTGCCGGCAACGGCATGGGCGACTTCCGTGAGTTCGGCACCGCCGACTACACCAATGCCAGCCAGGAAATGTGGCTGCAGAACAAGTTGACCCGTCGCTCGGTGTTCGCCAACGGCAACTACGATCTGACCGACAACATCCGCGCTACCGCGAACGTGCTGTACACCAAGCGCACCGCGACTTCGCAGATTGCCGGCTATCCGTACCAGTCCGAGGTCTACGGCACCCCGCTGTCGGCCGACAGCATCTACAACCCGCTGGGCAAGGACGCGAACTTCATCCGTCGCACCTCCGAGTTCCCGCGCCAGACCGAATCCGAGCAGGAAACCTTCCGCTTCTCGGCCGGCCTGGAAGGTTCGTTCGAGTTCGCTGACAAGTTCTGGGATTGGGACGTGGGTTACGTCTACAACCAGAACAAGGGCGTCAAGACCGGCACCGGCAACCTGTTCATCCCGAACGTGCAGAACGCCGTCGGCCCGTCCTTCATGGACGGCGACGTTGCCCGTTGCGGCACCCCGGGCAAGGTGATCGCCGGTTGCACCCCGTGGAACCCGCTGGCACCGTACGGCTCCACCGGCAATGGTTCGCTGGCTGACCCGGCACTGCAGGCCTACCTGTTCCTGCCGAGCCACGACACCTACACCAACACCACCAAGGCTTACAGCGCCAACATCTCCGGTTCGCTGTTCACGCTGCCGGCCGGTGACCTGGCCATCGCCGCCGGTTACGAGCACCGCCAGGAAAGCGGTGAGTACAACCCGGATGCACTGCTGCAGTCGGGCCTGAGCACCGACCTGGCCGGCGCGCCGACCAAGGGCAGCTACAAGCTCGACGAGTTCTACGTCGAACTGAACGTGCCGGTGCTGGCTGACATGCCGTTCGCCAAGGAACTGTCGCTCGACATGGCCGGTCGCTATTCGGACTACAACACCTTCGGCGACACCATCAACAGCAAGTTCGGCCTGAAGTGGAAGCCGATCGACGACCTGCTGGTGCGTGCGACCTATTCGACGGGCTTCCGCGCGCCGAACATCGCCAACATGTACGGCGGCACCTCGCAGACCTTCGACGCCTACACCGATCCGTGCGACAGCAGCTTCGGTTCGGCCTCGCGCAACCCGTCGGTTGCCGCGGCCTGCGGTGCACGTGGCGTTCCGGCGAACTTCCGCCAGATCACCTCGGGCGGCGCACAGTCGACCGGCCCGGGCACCCAGTCCTACAGCGCCTTCGAGTCGGGTTCCAACCCGGAACTGCAGCCGGAAACCTCCAAGACCTGGACCGCCGGCCTGGTCTACAGCCCGAACTTCGTTCAGGGCCTGGACGTCAGCCTGGACTGGTGGAAGATCCGCATCGACAACGTGATCGCCGCCGAGTCGGTGACCTCGATCCTCAACCAGTGCTACGTGCTGGGCGTGGCGTCGGCGTGTGACCGCTTCAGCCGCGGTACCGAAGGCCGCACCGTCAACCAGGTGGTCGACGTTACCCGCACCCTGATCAACGGTGGTTACCAGGAAACCGCAGGTTACGACCTGGGCATCAAGTACCGCCTGCCGGAGTTCTCCTTCGGCAAGATCGTGGTTGACTGGAAGACCACCTACGTCGATTACCTCGAGTACAAGCGCGACAACGAAGCCGAGACCCCGGTCGAGCAGCACACCAGCTGGGCAACCGGCGACTGGGGTGCGAACTTCCGCGTCCGTTCGAACCTGAATGTCGATTGGAGCCTGGGCAACCTGGGCGTGAACTGGGCGGTGCGTTACTACTCGAGCATGAAGGAGCCGTGCTCCTACGACACCGAGTGCAACCTGCCTGACTTCAGCTCGGCCTACACCCTGGGCCAGCCGACCCGCAAGGTCGGTTCGAACACCTTCCACGATGTGCAGGTGCGTTACACCCTGCCGTGGCAGGCCACGGTCTCGGTCGGTGCCAACAACGTGTTCAACCACGAAGGCCCGGTCATGTACAGCCAGCCGAACTCGAGC
This sequence comes from Stenotrophomonas sp. G106K1, assembly GCF_037969685.1. Taxonomy (NCBI): domain Bacteria; kingdom Pseudomonadati; phylum Pseudomonadota; class Gammaproteobacteria; order Lysobacterales; family Lysobacteraceae; genus Stenotrophomonas; species Stenotrophomonas sp. G106K1. The sequence continues at coordinate 27,005 of NZ_JBBPFR010000011.1, forward strand.
TTCTCGTACTACGGTGGCTTCGACATCGGTCGTTACTACTACATGAAGTACACCCAGCGCTTCTGATCCATCGAAGCGTGACAGCAGAAAGAGGAGGGCGGGCCGCAAGGTCCGCCCTTCTTGTTTGCGCGCTGCACCGACTGGGTAGATCCACGCCATGCGTGGATGAACGTTCCGGCACAACGGCACAACGAAAAAAGGCAGGCCACCCGGCCTGCCTTTCATCCCCTGCGCACTCGCCTGCCGCTACGCCTCAGGCGTCGCTGGGCACCAGCCCCATCAGGCTGTTGGCGTGCTCGCGCCACTGCGGCAGCTTGTTCAGCACACCGGCGCGCTGCAGATACTCTTCATCCACCGGATCGCCGTTGACCAGTGCCAGTGCCACGTGCACCGCGCCGGTCACCCAGAAGCTGCGGGTGTTGGCGCGCTGCGGCTGCAGATGGAACGCCACCGCCTCGATGATCGGCATCGGCAGGCCCCACAGGCCCAGCAGATAGGCGCCGGCTTCGGCATGGCCGGGACGGTCATCGTCCGCCAGTACGGGTTCGCTGCGTTCGTTGCGCACGCCCGGCAGCAGCAGGCCGATGTCGGCCAGCAGTGCGGCGGTGGCACCGAGTTCGGCACTGGAGTCGGGCAGCAGGCGTGCGGCCAATCGCGAGGCCATCAAGGCACGCTGCTGCAACGAGTTGCGTTCGGCGCCGGACAAGGTCGGCGCGGAGAACACTTCACTGGCCAGCACCAGGTCACGCAACGTGGCCAGACCCAGCCGGGTCACGGCCGTGCGCAGGTCGGCGATGGTGCGCCCCTGGCTGAAGAACGCCGAATTGGAAAGCTGCAGCACCTTTGCTGCGATTGCTGGGTCGGCGGCGACCAGCTTGGCGACATCGGCGCTGTCGGTGTCGTCGTCATGTTCCAGTGCCTGGGTCAGGCTCAGGTACAGGTGCGGCGGCGAGGGCAGCTTCTCGATGCGGCCGATGGCATCGCGCAGGCGTGGGCTGTCCAGTACTTCGCGCAGCTCTTCCAGGCTGGTCAATGCTTCCAGCAGCACTTCCGGTGCCAACGGCAAGGGCAGGAAGCGATGGGCGACGCCGATCAGGCGTGCCGGCGGCGGCCGGTTGCCATGCTGCGCGTCGACCAGTGCGATGCGGATGGTCTCCGGGCGCAAGGTGCGGATCTGTCCCAGCAGCGTGGTTGCGTTGAGATCGGGCAACTGCGGGCAGACGATCACCGCGTCCACGCCCTGGGTGGCGACCGCGGTCATCGCGGTATGGCCATCGGTGGCGATCAACGGTTGCCAGTCTTCCCCAAGATCGGCAATGAATTCGGTCAGCTCAACCGGCAGGCTGGCTGTATCCCCAACAAGCAGAATACGCACGACACATTCCCCTGGCTGTCTCGACGGTCGATGTCGACGACGTGTGAAGTGACGCAATTTACCTAATACGGCGGCAAAGGTGATGTGCCGCCGTCATGAAACGTGACCCGCATCGCTCCGACGCGGTGCGCCGGAGCAATGCTGTTCAGTCTCAGGCCTTGCTGTCGAGGTGGCGCTGGTGCGCCTCGATCAGGATCTGCTTGGCCTCAGCCGCGCCGCCCCAACCGTCCAGCTTGACCCACTTGCCCTTCTCCAGGTCCTTGTAGTGCTCGAAGAAGTGACCGATGCGCTCCAGCCAGTGGCTGGACACCTGGGCGATGTCTTCGACGTGTGCATAGCCGCTGAAGATCTTCGAGACCGGCACGGCCAGGATCTTCTCGTCGCTGCCTGCTTCATCGCTCATCTTCAGCACGCCGACCGGACGGCAGCGCACCACCGAACCCGGGACCAGCGGCAGCGGCAGCACCACCAGCACGTCGGCCGGATCGCCGTCGCCGCACAGGGTGCTCGGCACGTAGCCGTAGTTGCAGGGGTAGCGCATCGGGGTCGACAGGATGCGGTCGACGAAGATCGCGCCGGTTTCCTTGTCCACTTCGTACTTCACCGGCTCGGAATCCTTCGGGATCTCGATGATGACGTTGATTTCTTCCGGCGGATTCTTGCCGGGCGAGACGAGTTCCAGACCCATGGTGTGCTCCAGGTGGGGGATGTAGACGGATAGCTCTCCATTTTATGCCTTTGCCGGTCGCTGTGCAGGGTAGGGCGCCGACGGGCCGTCGCGGTGGCCGATGACCGGTCAGGACGGGGTATCCCGATGGGGACGGGCCGGCGACCGGAGCAGGCTGGAATCCCGAACCGAGGAGACCTGCAATGAACTGGAACCGTTGGCGCTGCGGCGTCCTGCTGCTGCTTGTCCCGCTGACCGCGCTGGCGCGCGGGACACATGTTGACCTGATCAACCATCCGACCCAGGAGGCCTTCTGGGACAGGGGCTACGCGCTGGAGGGCGCGCTTGCCCAGGCATTCGACCGCCTGTGCGCCGACACCTTCTGCGAAGGCGATTACAGCAACTACCGGGTGCTGGAATTCCGCTGCGCCGTGCTGGCCCACCGGGGAACGGTGCAGCGCTGCGTCTGGGTGGTGGCGGCCAGCGAACTGGCGGTGCATCCCGACACAGGGCAGGTGCAGGTCGACAACGGCCACTGGACCTGCCCGGTGGAAATGCAGCCCGGGGTGCCGGTTGAAGCCTTCTTTGCCTCGCTGGAGGCGCCGGACGGCCTGATGGCATCGCTGTCCGGGCTCGATCATGGTCTGTTCGAGGTGCTGCCTGATTGCCTGCAGGGGAGGGGCGCCTGATGCGTGCTTTCCCGGGACGATGGCTGCTCTGTGGTCTGCTGCTGGCCGGAACCGCGCAGGCGGCGCCGGCGTTCGTGGACGCCCGTGACTATCCCGATCCCGCAACCGGCCGGGAGCGCTTCCTCGCTGCCGAACGGATGCTGGTGCGCGGGTTCGATGATGTCTGTGGCGACACGTTCTGCGAGGGGCAGTACTACAACCTGCGGGCCATGCGCCTGCGCTGCTCGGTGGAACGCGCGACAGGCGTGGTGGCCAGCTGCGTCTGGACCTTCGCCGGCAGCGATACCTGGGTGCAGAAGGACGGCCGGATCGACGTCGACCATGGCACCTACGCCTGCACGCTGCCGCTGGCGCCTGCAACCCGGCTGGAGCAGCTGCTCCAGGTCTGGCAGGTTGCCGGGCATGAGGCGATTGACGCCCCGTTGCCTGGCACGACCACGAGCGTCTATGAGGGCCTGACAGACTGTCTCTGATGCATGAACTTGCGAATGCAAACGTGATTTATTCGCATTAACGGAGTAGCATGCGCGCCGCCCCCGTCTGTCCCGTCGCCGCGCATGTCCTCCAACGCCGTCACCCTGACCGAACTGCTGATCCGCGAACGATCGGCGCTGCTGCGGCGCGTGCAGCGCATTCTCGGTGGCGACAGCGGGGCGGAAGACGTGATCCAGGCGGTCTGGTTCAAGGCGCGCGGGGTCGACAACAGCCAGAGCATCGACAATCCGCGCGCCTATCTCTATCGATTGGCCATCAACCTCGCCACCGACCATGGCCGCGAATCGACGCGGCGCAACCGCCTGCTGGCCGAGCACTACCTGTGGCAGGAGGATGAACAGATCTCCACGGAGGAGCAGGTGATGGCGCAGGATGAGTTGCAGCGCGTGCTCGATGCCGCTGGCCATCTGCCCGAACCGACGCGGACCATCTTCCGTCTCAATCGCCTGCAGGGCCTGACCCAGGCTGGCATCGCCCGGCGCCTCGGCGTGTCGGTGACCACGGTGGAGAATCACATGCGCACCGCGCTGCAGCGGCTTGCCTGGGCGCGCAGCGGCCGATGAACGATCCGGCTTGGGGGCGCCCACCCGCCATGCGTCTTGTTGATTCGCAGGCCGCCGATGCGGTCTAGTCCTTCCGCCCACCTCTGATCGTGTCCCGCCAGCCGATGAGCCCGCCCCCGACACCCCGCAGCACCGCCGATGATGCCGTGGCCGAACAGGCCAGGGACTGGATCGTGTGCCTGGCGTCCGGCGATATCAGCGACGCGCGCATGGATGCGTTCGAGCGCTGGCTGGCCGAGCCTGCGAATCGGCGTTCATTCGAGCATGAGCGCATGCTGTGGCGCAGTGTGAGTCCGCGTCCGGTCGCCATCGAACGCAGGCAGGCAGCGCGTCGCCCGCGGCGGCTGCGTTGGGCCATGGCCACTGCCGCTGCGCTGGCGGTGCTGGTGGCCTGGCCCGATGCCTGGCTGCGCCTGCAGGCGGATCATCGCAGCGATCACCGGGTGCAGGACGTGCATCTGCCCGATGGCAGCCGTGCCGTGCTCGATGCCGACAGTGCGATCGCCGTGCACTTCGATGACCAGCGTCGTCGCATTGAACTGCTGCGTGGCCGTGCCTGGTTCTACGTGGCGCCCGATGCGCAGAGGCGCTTCAGCGTTGCTGCGGGCAACGGTGTGGTGGAAGACATCTCCACTGCATTCACGGTCGCTCACGTCGCCGCCGGGGTCGAGACCGAAGTCGGGCAGGGCCGCGTACGCGTGGCCAGCCCGGTCGATGGCGGCTGGACCTATCTGCAGGTGGGGCAACGTGCGGGCTATGGCGAGCACCGAAGCGTGCAGCGCCTGACCGACGTTGCCGCAGACAGTGTCGGCGCCTGGCGACAGGGCGAGCTGCTGCTGGAGCAGGCCAGCGTGACCGATGCCGTGCACGAGGTTGGTCGCTATCGCGCAGGGCCGACGTTTGTGCGTGGCGATCTTCAGGCGCTTCCAGCTGTCAGCGCGGCGCTGCGCATCGATCATCCGGAGCAGGCACTGGACGCGCTGGCCGCAACTGCAGGGTTGCAGGTCACCCGTCTTCCGTTCGGCGTCGCCATCGTGCAGTAGATCTACGCCATGCATGGATGATCATCGCGAATCATCCCAGGGTGCCGACCAACGGTCGGCACCCACTGCGACCGCAGATCCTTCTTGGGGTTGCCGCGCGGCCATCCGTCTTACCCCACGAACGTACCCGCCGCCGCCACGTACGTCGTTGGGTCCGCGCATGCGCGGATGATGCCGCGCCCGCGGCCACGCTCCTCTGACAGGTTCCCCCCATGTACGAATTCCGCCGTCCGGGCCGCGCACCGCGCCCGTCCCGTCTATGCATCGCGCTGCTGGCCGCCGGCCTGGCAACCGCCACCCCCACCGTGATGGCGCAGTCCAGCACCGCTGGCCCGGCTGCGGTACAGCACTTCGATATTCCCGACCAACCGCTGGACGATGCACTGCGCGCCTACATGCGCCAGTCCGGTGTGCAGGTGGTCTATCCGAGCACGCTGGCCAAGGGCGTGATCTCGCAGCCGGTCAGCGGCACGCTGTCAGCCGACGAGGCCCTCGCACGTCTGCTGCGCGGCAGCGGCCTGAGCGTGCGCCGGGTAAGCGCCGATGCGGTGACGCTGGAGGTCGCTGCGGCGGGCCAGACGGGCGGTGTGATCGTCACCGATACCCTCAGCGTGGCCGGAGACCGCGTGCAGGGCGGCGCGGCCAGCGATGAAGCACGCCTGCTCGACAGCTACCGGAGCGTGGGTTCGACCACCAGCATCGGCCGCGTCGCACTGGAGCGGTTCCGCGGCACCTCCAACGGTGACATCGTCAAGGGCGTGGCCGGTGTTACCGCTGGTGATCCACGCGTGGGCAATGGCTTTGACGTCAACATCCGCGGCATCCAGGGCCAGAGCCGGGTGCCGGTCATCATCGACGGTGGCCAGTCCAGCATGGACACCTACCGTGGCTATGCCGGCCAGTCGCAGCGCACCTACCTCGACCCCGACCTGATCTCGCGGCTGACCATCACCAAGGGCCCGAGCCTGCAGGCAAATGCCTCCGGCGGTATCGGTGGCGTGGTCGAAATGGAAACCCTGGATGTCGATGACGTGCTGCGCGAGGGACGCGATGTCGGCGTGCGCGTGCGCGGGGGACTGGCCAACGGCAGCGCCAACAACCTGCCCGGCTACGAGGCCGCGCCGCGCAGCGATCGCAGCGCCACCGGCAGCCAGTTCTTCAACGTGGCCGCCGCCTGGCACTGGGATCGCTTTGACCTGGTGGCCGCCTATGCGTACCGAGACAACGGCAATTACTTCTCCGGCAGCAAGGGCTACGACGATTTCCCGCAGACCCGTCGCACCCTGGCGCCGCTGAACCCGCCGCGTACCGAAGTGTTCAACACGTCCTCGCGTTCGAAATCGACCCTGCTCAAGGGCACCTGGCGCATCGACGACGCGCAGACGCTGGAAGCGGGCTATCGGCGCTATGAAGGCACCGCTGGCGAGATCATGGCCTCGCAGATCATCCGCGTCGACCGCGACCGCGTGCCACAGTGGGACCCGGGCCATGTCGACATGGACAGCTACAGCCTGCGCTACCGCTTCAACCCGGACAGCGAACTGATCGACCTGCGCGTCAACGCGTGGTACACCGACACCGACAGCGTGATGTACAACAGCCTGACCGGCATCACCCCGTGGTACTTCGACCGCCGTACCGAGTGGTACGACGCGCCCAGCTTCAGCGGCAATCCAGGCTACAAGGATGCCTACCGCAACCCGTTGCGGCAGAAGCGCTTCGGTCTGGACGCCAGCAACACCTCGGTGTTTGACAGCAGTGCCGGCCGCCTCACTCTCGATTACGGCCTGTCCTACAGCGATGAGGACATCGCCCCGGGCAGCTCCGGCCCGATCATGCACGACGACCTGGTCAACAACCGCTTCCTGCGCAATGCCGAGCGCAAGGAATACAGCGCGGTGGCGTCGCTGAAATGGGCGCCGGACGAACACTGGGAGATGCTGCTGGGCGGGCGCTGGAACCGCGTGGACGTGCGTGACCGCAACCGCCTGGCCACGCCGGACGGATACGAAGTCCAAGGCCAGTACCGCTACACCGAGCTGCTCAACGGCAATCCCAATCTGCCGTCGTGGCGGGCCAAGCGTATCGCCCTGCTGAACTGGTATCCCGACGCGAACGGCAACTTCACCCAGGAGTCGCTGCTTGCCTCGCCGTACAAGAAGGGTACCGTCGGCGACATCGGTGGCTGGAACTTCTATGACGCCGATGCTGCTGAGGATCTGAACGTGCCGGTGAGCTGGACCTGGTCGCAGCCGATCCGCCGCCGTGACAGTGCGTTCTCGCCGACGGCCAGCGTGGCCTTCCGTTTCAGCGAAGACAGCATGGTCTACCTGAAGTACGCCGAAGGCACCAAGCTGCCGAGCCTGTTCGAGACCACGCTCGGCCTGTTCACGGCGGCCAAGCCGGTGGATGAACTCAAGCCCGAGCGTGCGCACAGCTGGGAACTGGGCGCCAGTACGATCCAGCACGACCTGTTCACTGCCGGTGACCGCCTCGCACTGAAGCTGGCCTACTTCGATACCCGCATCGATGACCTGATCACCCGCGACTACCGCACCTTGTCGGCCGGACTGATCCGCAACGTCGACCGCTTCAAGGTGTCGGGCATGGAGTTCCAGTCCAGCTATGACAGCGGCAAGGTGTTTGCCGATCTGTCGGCGCACTACTACTTCCAGGCCAAGACCTGCGCACCGGACATCGCGGCTGAACGCCGCGCGTATGGCGTCCAGCGCAGGATCGAGGAACTGATCGGTACGCCGGACTGCGTGGATGGTGGCTTCGAAGGTTCCTACAGCAACACCCAGAACCCGCCGCGCTACATGGTCAACCTGACCCTGGGCTCGCGCCTGTTCGACGAGCGCCTGACCTTCGGCACCCGCGTGGTCCACAACGCTGGCCCGATCAGCAAGCTGGACAAGGAATGGAACGTGGGCCTGTCAGCGATCCAGCAGCTGTACCGACCGACCACGCTGGTGGATCTGTTCGCGAGCTGGAGTTTCAACGACCAGTTGTCGGTGGAAGCGAACGTGGACAACGTGACCGACCGCTACTACCTGGATCCGCTGGCCCTTGGTGTGATGCCGGCACCCGGCCGGACCGCGCGGTTGGCCTTTACCTGGCGGTATTGATCAACCATCCACGCATGGCGTGGATCTACTGGTAGCGCCGGGCCACGCGCGGCGGATCACCCGCAACATAACGGTAGCGCCGGTTCATGCCGGCGCTGCCACCGGGCAATTACAGCCCGGTCGTCGCCTTCACCGCCGCTTCGTGCAGCGCTTCGTTCAGTTCGTCGACCACGGTGGTCCACGCTGCATCGGCCTGCAGCGACTCAGCCAGGAACTGGCGCTGGGCCTCGTTCCAGTACGGGGCATGGGCCACTTCCACACCGGCGGCCAGCTGGTGGTCGGCGATGAACCGGGCAATGCCCTCGGCACTGGCATCCAGGCCCAACTGCAGGAACAGGTTGGTCATGCGCGGTTCGGTGGTGATCATCGGTGGGGTCCTGGCAATGGAAAGGAACCTGCATTATCGACGCAAGCAGGGTTGGGGGAACCCTCGCCGGGATCGTCTACAGAGGGACGCTTTCCCTGGCACTCCCGATGACCGTTCAGACATCCCTCGAAGACAGCCGCAGCGTGAGGCTGAAGGCCGCCACCCGCGACAGCCATGGCGCCCTCGACAAGCGCATCATGGCCGGCGACATCTTTGCCGACCGCAGCAATTTCGCTCGGTTCCTGCGCGTGCAGTACCGCTTCCACCGCAGCATCGACGCGTTGTACGCCAGCCCTGCGCTGGACGCATTGCTGCCGGACCTGGCTGAACGTCGCCGCCTGCAGCAGGTGCGCAGCGACCTGCAGGACCTGGAACAGGTGCTGCCGGGCGAGGACATCACCGCACTCGGGAATGACCTGCCGTTGCCGACTGCGTTGGGCTGGTTGTATGTTGCGGAAGGTTCCAACCTGGGTGGCACCGTGCTCTACAAGATGGCGGCTGCACTCGGACTGGATCGTGATTTCGGCGCGCGTCACCTGGCGGCACACCCCGACGGCGCCGCGCGGCACTGGCGCGAATTCACTGCGGCGCTCGATGCAGTGGTGCTGTCGCCGGCGCAGGAGCAGGAAGTGATCGATGCCGCCGATGCTGCGTTCCGCAGCGTGCACGGCCATGTAGAAGTGGAGTTTTCCTGATGCCCGCGCACCGCCTGCTGGTGCGCGATTGATGCGCTGGCTCTGGTTCGCGCTCGGCTGGCTGATGGTCGCGCTGGGGGTGATCGGCGCGCTGCTGCCGGTCATGCCGACCACCATCTTCCTGATCCTGGCGGTGGGCTGCTTCGCGCGCAGTTCGCCCAGGTTCGAACAGCGGCTGCTTTCCCATCCGCGCTACGGCCCGTCGCTGCGCCTTTGGCGTGAGCAGGGCGCGGTATCGCGCAAGGGCAAGGCGTTTGCCAGCGCGGGCATGGCGGTGGGATTTGCGATGTTCTGCTGGGGCGCACACCCGTCCTGGCGCCTGCTGCTGGGCGTTGGCCTGTTCTTTGCGGTCAGTGCCGGTTATGTCCTGAGTCGACCGGCGCCACGTTTCGATCCTGCGCCGCTGGTGGGCGTGGACGATACCGCCGATCCGCGCGCTGCCCGCCGTCGCGCCACCTCTTCCGATTCCAATGGATCCTATGACGATGCTGCCTGCTGATCTGGCTCCCATGGCCGCCCCCGCACTGACCCCCTGGGGCATGTACCTGGCTGCCGATGTTGTGGTGAAGGGCGTGATGATTGCCCTGGCTGTAGCCTCGCTGGCCACCTGGACCGTGCTGCTGGCCAAGGGCTGGGAACTGGCACGGCAGGCGCGCGCCTTGCGCCTCGCGCGAAGCCTGCTGCTGTCGGCACCCAGCCTGCCGTTCGCAGGCGCCGAGCCCGCACTGCAGCAGAGCATCGCCGCCGCCATGCTGGATGCTGCGCGCACCGAGCTGCATCTGTCGCAGGAACTTGATCACCGCGAGGGGATCAAGGAGCGGGTAGCGTCACGACTGGAGCGTCTGGAACTGGAGACCGTACGCAACCAGCGTCGTGGCATCGGCGTGCTTGCCAGCATTGGCGCAGTGGCGCCCTTCGTGGGCCTGTTCGGCACCGTGTGGGGCATCATGAACAGCTTCATCGGCATCGCCCACAGCAACACCACCAATCTGGCCGTGGTTGCGCCAGGCATTGCCGAGGCGCTGCTGGCTACAGCGCTCGGTCTGGTCGCAGCGATCCCGGCGGTACTGGTCTACAACCACTTCACCCGGGTGCTGGCGGGCCTGCGCGGCCTGCTGGGCGATCTCTCTGCAGCTGTGCAGCAGCTGGTGTCGCGTGATCTGGATCGGGCTGCACGCCGTGCGCCGGCAGGCACGCTGCGTGCAGTGAACTGAGGCGCACCATGGCGATCAGGACCGCATCCGGACGCGATGACACCCCGGAAGAAGCCCACGAGATCAATGTCACGTCCTTCATCGACGTGATGCTGGTGCTGTTGATCATCTTCATGGTGGCCGCGCCGTTGGCTACGGTGTCGGTGCCCGTGCAGCTTCCCGCCAGCAGTGCGCAGGCGACGCCGACGGAAAATGCGCCGGTGTATGTGACCGTGCAGGCCGACCTGTCGCTGCGGGTGGGTGAGGCGCCGGTGGCACGCGATGGCCTCGCCACTGCGCTGCGCTCGGCAACGCATGGCGATACGTCGCAGCGTCTCTATCTGCGTGCCGATCAGCGCGTCTCCTATGGAGACCTGATGGCGACGCTGGATGCTCTGCGCAGTGCTGGTTACCTGAAGGTCGCCCTGGTCGGGTTGGAGCAGGGCGCTCGATGAGCGGGCTGCAGCGCTGGGCGACCAGCCTGGCGATCGTGCTGCTGGCACATGCAGTGCTGATCGCCGCGCTGTGGTGGTGGGCGTCGCGCATGCCGCCGGTCGTAGCAGTGGCACCTCCTGCCGCCTTGATGCTGGAACTGGCTCCCGCCGCACAGGCGCCGCCGGTACCGCCGCGCGCACTGCCTGCCGGACCGTTGCAGCAGGAGCGGCAGCGGCGGGTGACCGTGTCGAAGCAACGCGAACAGATCAAGGCGCCGGCGCTGCCGCAGGGGGAACTTGCGGTCCCGCTCGAGCCACCTGCGAAGCCGACAGAGGAAGCTGCCGACGCCAACGTCGATCGCACGCTGGCGCCGCCGGACGTTCCTGCACCGGCAGCAGCGAGTTACGCTGCACCGCGTACCACGGCTGGCGAACGCAGCAGTGCCAGCGCCACCTGGCAAGGGCTGCTGCTGGGACACCTGCAACAGCATCGGCGTTATCCACGCCAGTCCGAACGGTTGCGCCAGCAGGGCGTGGCCTATGTGCGCTTTTCGGTTGGCCGCGACGGCCGTGTGTCGGCGCCGCGCATCGAGCGCAGCAGCGGCTTCGCACTGCTCGACCAGGAGACACTGGACACCGTGCAGCGCGCCAGCCCGGTGCCGGTGCCGCCGGCCGAGGTGGCCGGCGACCCGGTGGAGGTGATGGTGCCGGTGGCGTTCTTCCTGCGCGGTCGGTGATCGGCAGCGGGGGGGGCGGCCTTCCACGCATGGCATGGATCTACCGGAACACCGTAGATCGGCATCGGGGTCGGATCCGTTTCCGCAGGAAAGGGCTCCGACCCCTTCGGAGCCGTCATCCACGCATGGCGTGGATCTACAGCAATGGCACCAGCAACAACGCCACGATGTTGATGATCTTGATCAGCGGGTTGATCGCCGGGCCGGCGGTGTCCTTGTACGGATCACCCACGGTGTCGCCGGTCACTGCCGCCTTGTGCGCCTCGCTGCCCTTGCCGCCGAAGTGGCCATCCTCGATGTACTTCTTGGCGTTGTCCCAGGCACCGCCACCGGTGGTCATCGAAATGGCCACGAAGAGCCCGGTGACGATCGTGCCGATCAGCAGCCCGCCCAGCGCGCGCGGCCCCAGCAGCAGGCCGACCACCACCGGTACGGCGACCGGCAGCAGCGACGGCACGATCATTTCGCGGATCGCCGAGCGGGTCAGCATGTCAACCGCCTTGTCGTACTGCGGCTTGGCGGTGCCCTGCATGATGCCGGGGATCTCGCGGAACTGCCGCCGCACTTCCTCTACCACCGCGCCAGCTGCGCGACCGACCGCTTCCATCGCCATCGCACCGAACAGGTAGGGAATCAGGCCGCCGATCAGCAGGCCGATGATCACCGTGTGGTCGCTGAGGTCGAAGCGGAACTCCTGGCCGGGATTGGCGGCCTGCAGATTGTGTGTGTAGTCGGCGAACAACACCAGCGCGGCCAGTGCTGCCGAACCGATGGCATAACCCTTGGTGACCGCCTTGGTGGTGTTGCCCACCGCATCGAGCGGATCGGTGATGTCGCGGATCTCCGAGGGCAGTTCGGCCATCTCGGCGATGCCACCGGCGTTGTCGGTGATCGGCCCGTAGGCATCGAGCGCGACGATCATGCCCGCCATCGACAGCATGGCAGTGGCCGCGATGGCAATGCCGTACAACCCGGCCAGGGCATGCGCGCCCCAGATCGCCACACAGACGGCGATAACCGGCAGCGCCGTGGACTTCATCGAGATGCCGAGGCCGGCGATGATGTTGGTGCCGTGGCCGGTGGTCGAGGCCTGCGCTACGTGCTGCACTGGCTTGTACTGGGTACCGGTGTAGTACTCGGTGATCCACACGATAAGACCCGTCAGCACCAGTCCGATCAATGCACAACCGTAGAGGGCGAGAGGGCCATGCACGTTGTCGGCCATCAGCCCGGTGGTGATCGGGTAGAACGCGATCGCGGCCAGCACGCCGGAGACGATCACGCCCTTGTACAGCGCGCCCATGATCGAGCCACCGGGCTTCACCTTCACAAACAGCGCGCCGATGATCGAAGCGATGATCGACACACCGCCCAGCACCAGCGGATACAGCACCGCATTGGCACCGGCTTCGGCCAGCATCAGGCTGCCCAGCAGCATGGTGGCGATCACGGTGACCGCGTAGGTCTCGAACAGATCGGCGGCCATGCCGGCGCAGTCGCCCACGTTGTCACCGACATTGTCGGCAATCACCGCCGGGTTGCGCGGGTCGTCTTCGGGAATGCCCGCTTCGACCTTGCCGACCAGATCGGCGCCGACATCGGCCCCCTTGGTGAAGATGCCGCCGCCCAGGCGCGCGAAGATCGAGATCAGCGATGAGCCGAAGGCCAGGCCGACCAGTGCATGCAGCGCCTGTTCCATCGGCAGGCCCATGCGCAGCAGCAGCGCGTAGTAACCAGCCACGCCGAGCAGGCCCAGGCCGACCACCAGCATGCCGGTGATCGCACCGCCGCGGAAGGCCACATCCATCGCAGCACTGATGCCATGGCGCGCCGCCTCTGCGGTGCGTACGTTGGCGCGCACCGACACGTTCATGCCGATGTAGCCCGCTGCGCCGGACAGCACCGCACCGACCGCAAAGCCGATCGCGGTGTACCAGCTCAGGAAGATGCCGACCAGCACGAACAGCACCACGCCGGCGATGCCGATGGTCAGGTACTGGCGGTTGAGGTAGGCGCGCGCGCCTTCCTGGATGGCCGTGGCGATGGCGACCATGCGTTCATTGCCGGTGGGTTGGCGCAGGATCCAGCGCGCCGAGACGATTCCGTACAGGATCGCGAGAATGGCGCAGCCCAGCGCCAATGACAGCCCGTGACGTTCCAGCATTAGACCCCTCCGCAGAATGGATGGACAAGCATCCAGTGGCGATGAACTGCACCACGAGGGGGACGACGGGCTGCAGCCTGGAACCAACCCGTACCGACCTTGGTGGTCGTCCGACGTATGGCGGTGTTCAGCATTCCCTGGTGTCCGCAGTATGCGTCCGGCTAGTTGTAGAGTCGAGCCATGCTCGACCAGCCACGCCCGGCGAGCGCAGCGGCTGCTCGATGGATGCACCTTTGCACCCCGTTAAGCCAACCTCTGCAAGCCTGCGCGCAGTCCTGTCGGAGAATCCCCATGCGCCTGTCCCTGTTGATGCTTGCCGTCCTGGCCCCGGCCCTTCCAGCCTTCGCGGCGGAAGCGCCCGAACTGCAGCGCGCTGTCGGTGTACCGCAGGCGGTGGGCGCGGTGCATACGCTGCGGCAGATTCCCGAGGCCTGTGCCCGACTGGAAGGCGCGTTCACCGGCCAGGCCGCGGAGCCCTATCGTTTCTCGGCGGTGCGCACCAGCGAGCAGTGCCAGCCGCGCGCCCGCTTTGTTGACTACGCCAAGGCACAACCGAGCGCCGACAAGGGCTGGAAGCTCAATGATGTGATCCGTGTTCCGAATGCGGCCTGCCCAGCGCAGCAGGCGGTGGTGCGCGTGTGGCGGCTGCCGGTGAACAACGCGCAGGCGCTGGATGGGCAGGGACAATCGCGCATCTATCTGGAAGAAGCCAAGAAGCAGGCCGCCGCCGGCAAGATCCCGCAGGTGACGATGTTCGCCGCGCAATTGCAGATGGAAGGCAAGGCCTGCAATTGAGGCTGAGCATCCACGCATGGCGTGGATCTACTGGAGGGAGACCCGGGTAGTGCCGGCCGCTGGCCGGCAATCCCGGGATCAATCCGCAAGCCTCGCCCCACGCACCACCAGCAGCTCGCGCGGTGCCGATCGGTGGCAGTGCGCCTTGTCACCTTCATGGGTCAGCCTTCGAACGCTGGCAGCTTCTGCTTCACCGCGACGTTCTTCAGCGTCACGTACTTCGGCAGGCCATCGCTACCGTAGGGCAACGGTGCTTCGCCCTTGATCAACGGCTGCAGGTAGGCACGCGCCTTGGCCGTGATGCCGAATCCATCGCGACGGATGAAGCTGGCCGGCATCTTCTTCTCATGGTTGGCGATCTTCGACAGCGGCGCGGCTTCGATCTTCCAGCGGTACGGCGCATCGCTGCTGCGCACGATCACCGGCATCACCCCGTTCTGGCCCTTCAGCGCCAGCTGCACTGCCGCCTTGCCCACCGCCTGGGCCTGTTCCCAGTCGGTTCTGCTGGCCAGGTGGCGGGCCGATCGCTGCAGGTAGTCGGGCAGGGCCCAGTGCACCTTCAGCCCCAGCTGGTCCTTGACCCGACCGGCCAGATGCGCGGCCACGCCGCCCAGCTGCGAATGGCCGAAGGAGTCCTTGCCACCGCCGGCGTCGGCGACGAAGCGGCCATCGGCGGTGGCGATGCCTTCCGACGCCACCACCACGCAGTAGCCCACGCGCGCCACCACGGCCTTGACCTTGGCCAGGAACGCGGCCTCGTCATAGGCGCGCTCGGGCAGCAGGATGATGTGCGGGGCGTCGTCCTCGCCGGTACCGGCCAGGCCGGCGGCTGCAGCCAGCCAGCCGGCGTGACGGCCCATCGCCTCGTAGATGAAGACGCGGGTGGAGGTCTCAGCCATCGCCGCCACGTCCAATGCCGCTTCGCGCACGGACACGGCCGTGTACTTGGCCGCCGAGCCGAAGCCGGGGCAGGTGTCGGTCACCGCCAGGTCGTTGTCGATGGTCTTGGGCACGCCGATGCAGGTCAGGTCGTAGCCGGAGCTTTTTGCCAGCTGCGATACCTTCAGGGCGGTGTCTGCCGAGTCGTTGCCGCCGTTGTAGAGGAACCAGCGCACGTCGTGGGCGCGCAGGACCTCCAGCAGGCGGTCGTAACGGGCACGGTCGGCCTCCAGCGATTTCAGCTTGACCCGGCACGAGCCGAACGCGCCGCCGGGGGTGTGGGCCAGGGCGCGGATGGCCGCAGCACTCTCCTTGCTGGTGTCGATCAGCTCCTCGCGCAGGGCGCCGAGAATGCCGTTGCGCGCGGCCAGGACCTTGATTCCTTTGGCGCGGGCCTGTTCGATCACCGCTGCGGCAGTGGCGTTGATGACGGCGGTGACGCCGCCGGACTGGGCGTAAAGGAGGGTGCCATTGCGCATGCTTCTACCTGCTCGGGGGAGGGGACATTGCAGGGACATTACCCGGATGCGCTAAAGTGGCGCTATTGCGGTGCAGCGATACCGGACCGTCCGGGACGCGAACCTTCTTTATTTTCAACACGTTGGAGTCAGGTCAATGCGATTGGTTCTGTTGGGACCGCCCGGTTCGGGCAAGGGGACACAGGCGACGCGCCTGAAGGAAAAGCTCGAGATCGCCCACATTTCCACTGGCGACATGCTGCGCGCGGAAATCGCCGCCGGCTCCGAGCTGGGCAAGCAGGCCAAGTCGGTGATGGATGCCGGCAACCTGGTGTCCGATGAGATCCTGCTGGGCATGCTGAAGTCGCGCTTGGCCCAGGCCGATGTCGCCAAGGGCTTCATCCTTGACGGCTATCCGCGCAATGTGGCCCAGGCCAACGCGCTGGACGGCATGCTGGCCGAGATCGGCCAGCCGCTGGATGCCGTGGTGCAGCTGGACGTGGCCACCGAGCTGCTGGTCGAGCGTATCGCCGGCCGTGCGCAGGAACAGGGGCGCGCCGACGACAATCCGGAATCGGTGCGCAAGCGCCTGCAGGTCTACACCGAGCAGACCGCTCCGGTGGTCGACTTCTACGCCGGCCGGGGCACCCTGGCCCGCGTCGATGGCGTCGGCGAACTGGACGAGATCGAAGCCCGCATCCTGGCGGCGATCAAACGCTGACCCGTTCGGGCGGTCGATGCCGGCCGCCGCAGGCGCAAAAAAACAGGCCTGATCCGCGAGGATCAGGCCTGTTTCGTTGTATAGGTGCCAGCAAAGGGCTTGCTCAGGGCCCCCACAGCATGAGCTCCCTTGGGGATGGCCTCTTGGGGAGTAGGACCGGTTCGGGTACTGCGGCTGGCATCCTGAATTGTGTCCGGGTTCACAGAACATCGCTATCGGGAATTCCCTGACATGCGGTTGGAGTTTTCTCACAGTGACTGTAGGGGTTCTCTTACCCTGTTGCCGACAATGGCCCTATACAGCCGTGATCGGTCACAATCCCCGGTCATGAGCAGCGTACATATCCTTGCAATTGCCGGCACCTTCATGGGTGGCGTGGCCGCCTTGGCGCGGGAACTGGGCCATACGGTCAGCGGCAGCGACCAGGCCATCTATCCGCCGATGTCGACCCAGCTCGAGCAGCTGGGCATCACCCTGGACCAGGGCTACCGCGCCGACAGCGTGCCGGAGGGCACCGGGCAGGTGGTGATCGGCAACGCGCTGTCGCGCGGAAATCCGGCCGTGGAAGCCGTCCTGGATGCCGGCCAGCGCTACATTTCCGGCGCCCAGTGGCTGTCCGAGCAGGTCCTGCCGGGGCGCGACACCCTGGCCGTGGCCGGCACCCATGGCAAGACCACCACCACCACCATCCTGACCTGGCTGCTGGAGAATGCCGGTCGCTCCCCCGGCTTCCTGATCGGCGGTGTAGCCGAGGACTTCGGCGTGTCTGCCCGGTTGGGCCAGGGCAGCGAGTTCGTCGTCGAAGCCGACGAGTACGACACTGCGTTCTTCGACAAGCGCAGCAAGTTCGTGCACTACCGGCCGCTGGTGGCGATCCTCAACAACCTCGAATACGACCACGCCGACATCTTCCCCGATGTGGCAGCGATCCAGCGTCAGTTCCACCACCTGGTGCGTACCGTGCCGGCGCGCGGCCGCCTGATCGTCAACGGCGAAGACGCGCACCTGGCTGAAGTGCTGGCGATGGGCTGCTGGACTCCGGTTGAACGCTTCGGCTTCGATCCGTCGCTGGAATGGCACGCCGAGCTGCTGGCCGCCGATGGCAGCGCGTTCCGCGTCCATCATCGCGGGCAGGCATTGGGCGATGTGCACTGGTCGCTGCTGGGCCGGCACAACGTGCTCAATGGCCTGGCCGCACTGGCTGCTGCGCACGCAGTGGGTGTCGCGCCGGCCGAGGTGATCCCGGCGTTGGCGCGCTTCCGCAGCGTCAAGCGGCGCATGGAAGTGATCGGCAAGCACGATGGCATCATCGTCTACGACGACTTTGCCCATCACCCGACCGCGATTGCGACCACCCTCGAAGGCCTGCGTGCCAGGGTCGGTGATGCGCGCATCGTGGTGGCGATGGAGCCGCGCAGCAATTCAATGCGGCTGGGGGCTCACGCGCAGGCGCTGGCACCGTCGTTGGCGCTGGCCGATGAAGTGGTGTTCCTGCACCGCCCGGAGCTGGCCTGGGATGCGGCAGCGGTGATCGCAGCAGTGCGTGGACAGGCACACGCGGTGGCCGACACCGATGCGCTGTTGGCGCAACTGCAGTCCACCGTGCGCAGCGGCGACCATGTGGTGTTCATGTCCAACGGCGGCTTCGACGGCGCACCGCGCCGCTTCCTGGCAGGACTGCAGGCACGATGAGCGGCGAGGGTTCGCTTCCGCTGTTCCCGCTGCACACCACGCTGCTTCCGGGTGCGGCCATCGGCCTGCGCGTGTTCGAGCCACGCTACCTGGATCTGGTCCGCGAAACCGGGCGCAGCGGCGAAGGGTTTGGTGTCTGCCTGATCCTGGAAGGGCACGAAGTGGGAGCGCCGGCAACGCCGGCCGCCTTCGGCGTGCAGGTGAAGATCGAGGATTTCGACGTCGGCGCAGATGGCGTGCTGCAGCTGCGATTGCGCGGCACTCGCCGTTTCCATGTCGAGCGCACGCGCGTGCGCGACAACGGGCTGGTGGTGGCTGATGTGCGCTGGTGCGATGAGGATCCCGATGACGAACTGCGTCCGCAGCACGCGCTGCTGGCGACGGTACTGGACCACATCATCGAGCAGGCGGGTACGGCGTTCGCACCGGCCACACCAGCACTGATGGACCAGGCCAGCTGGGTCAGCTGGCGGTTGGCCGAGCTGCTGCCGCTGAGCGAACAGCAGCGCCTGCAGCTGCTGCAGCTGGACGACCCGCACCAGCGCCTGCAGCAGCTGTTGGGCTGGATGCCGTAACGACGGAACGCCGAGACCGGTAACCGCCAACCAGCCTGGAACCGGTAGATGCCAACCTTGGTTGGCAGCCGTTGCCCGAAAGCGCCAACCAAGGTTGGCGACTACCAGAGCGGAGGCGGTAGCGCCGGGCCATGCCCGGCGGATCCATCAGGGCGCGGTGGTCTTCAACCGCAGCACCGGCAGCCCGGTCTCCGGGTGCACGGCTTCCTGCTGAGGCAGCGCCTGCACCGCTTCCTTCACAGCGTTCAACGCCGGATCGATCCCGCGTACCGGGTGCCACATGCCGATCCACTTGAAGTGACGCTCGTAGCGCAGGGTCTGCGCGCTGCCCAGCCACAGCGGGGTGTCGCCCGGCTGCAGCTGCGCTGGTGCCTGCCACAGGCGCAGTACGTAGCGCTCATCGGCCTGTGCGCCCTGGCGGACCATCAGCAGCGCTTCGACGCGCGTGTCCAGTGTCGCCGGCAGCACCGGCAGTTCATCGGCGCCGGTGTTCTTGTCCAGCATCAGCAGCGCTTCCTGCCAGCCGGCCTGCGCCTGCACCTGCCAGCCACGCGCTTCCAGCTGCGCCTGCAGTTGCGCCAACGGACCGGCCACCTGCACATCCAGCGGCCAGCGCTGGTCATCGTCGAATTCGTTGCGGCGTGCCGGCAGCTTCGCCCAGCCGTGCTGCCACCAGGCCTGCGCGTCCATCGCCAGCGGTGCCGGCAACGTCGGCTCGAAGCGTTCCAGCTTGATGGCGATGTTGCGCGGCGCGTACCACATCGCCGCCACCGCGAAGACGCCGTAGAACAGCCACGCCACCGGCTTCACCCAGAACGAGCGGTTGAAGCGGCGGCGATAGGCGATGCCCAGCACCAGCAGCCAGAAGGTGCCGAACAACATGCCGCCGATCACGTCGCTCAGCCAGTGCGCGCCCAGGTACAAGCGCGAGAAACCGATCAGGCTGACCACGATGCCTGACACCAGGTAGGGCCAGACGCGGGTGCGGCCGGGCATTTCGCGGGCGATCAGCACCGCGAAGAAGCCGAAGGTGATGGTGGCCATGGTCACCGACACCGACGGGAAGCCGAAGCCGCTGCTGGCATCGATCGGGCGCACCACATCGACGGTGGCGCCGAGCAGCTTGGTCAGGGCCAGGCCGAAGGCCAATGCGGCCAGCCAATGGGCGGCCGCCATCCAGCGCCGGCGCCAGACCAGGTAGCTCATCGCTGCAGCAGTTGCCGGCAGCAGCACCTGCCATGCACCCAACGACGCCAAAGCGGCCATCGGGTAATCGGCCAGCGGATTGCGCAGGGCCAGCATCGCTTGGTGCACCAGCAGATCCATCGCCAACGGCTCGCCGTGGGCGACCACCACGGTCAGCAGGGCGAACCAGCCCCAGCCCAACAGCAGCAACATCAGCGCCAGCATCGCCAGCGGTACCGACTCGCGGCGCTTGGGGTCGAGCACGCCGACGGTGTAGCGGCCCAGTGTCGGATGCCGGTTGGACCAGTCGAGCAGGCGTGCCAGCCAGTTGTCCATGCGTGCGGCCGACCAGCGATAGCCGTACAGCACGATGGCCCAGACCAGGCTGAGGATCACCGCCAGCAGGCCGGCCACCACGACCAGTCGGCCGGCAACAGCAGCAACGGCGTCATAGGCTTCGCCGAGGATCCAGCCCGGGGCCAGGAACAGCACGGCCCAGGAGATGCTGGCGATGCCACTGGCCTGCACGTAACGGCTGGCAGGCATCTTCATCATGCCGGCGATGGCGGGCACGAATGGGCGGATGGCACCGACATAGCGGGCGATCAGGATGCTCTTGAACGCATTGCGGCGGAACAGGTTCTCGCCCCGGTCGAGCAGCTGCGGGTAGCGGCTGAACGGCCAGACGCCGCGCAGGCGGTCGCCCCAGCGCCGGCCTATCCAGTAGCTGATGCCATCACCGGCGAACGCACCCAGCGCCGCAGCCGCAACCGCATACGGCCCTGAGATCTGGCCCAGGCCGATGAACACACCGACGGCGAACAGCAACGGCAGCGCCGGCACGATGGCGCCAAGAATGATGACCGCATCGCAGAAGGCGATCAGAAAGATGACCGCACCCGCCAACACGGGATGAGCGGCAATCCACGCGAGGGTGGCGTCGATCCATGAAGAGTCCATTTGCCGATTATAGGGGCGTGAAGGTGACTGGTTCCCAGTCGCTTGGTGACCGTTTGCAACCATCGCCATCGCCTAGAATGTCGTCATGCCTGTATCCAACAACGCGCCAACGCATGCACTGAAGGCCGACAGCTTTGGCCGGATCCTCCTCGTGCAGGGGCCTGAAGGCCCCTTCGTGCGCCGTGATCTGGGAGCCACGCCGCTGTGGCTGCGGCTGCCTGCGTGGTGGCTGGCGCGTCGCGAAGCGCGTGCGCTGAAGCACATCCACGGCATGGCCGACGTGCCGCAGCTGCTGGACTGGAATGGCCGCAACCTGGACCGCAGCTTCATGGCCGGCGACGCGATGTACCAGCGCCCGCCGCGCGGTGATGTGGCCTGGTTCCGCGCTGCGCGTCGCCTGCTGCAACAGCTGCATCGACGCGGTGTGGCCCACAACGACCTGGCCAAGGAAGCCAACTGGCTGGTGACCGAGGACGGTCGCCCGGCGCTGATCGACTTCCAGCTGGCGGTGATCGGCGACCCGCGCTCGCGCTGGATGCGCTTGCTGGCGCGCGAAGACCTGCGCCACCTGCTCAAGCACAAGCGCATGTACTGCCGCGCGTCGCTGACACCGGTGGAGAAGCGCGTGCTCAAGCGCACCTCATGGGTGCGCGACCTATGGTTCGCCACCGGCAAGCCGGTCTACCGCTTCGTTACCCGCCGCATCCTGCACTGGGAAGACAACGAAGGGCAGGGGCCCAAGCCGTGAGCGCATTGTCTTCGCAGCTGAAGAAGCAGGTTCGCGGGTATCAGTAGATCCACGCCATGCGTGGATGCACTTCGCCGCATGGCGCGGCGAACCACTACGGCGTTACCGGTACCACCTGCTGCCCGATGAAGTTGCGCTTGCCGTCGAAGTCATAACCGATCTGCAGCTGCCCCACATCCGGGCACGCATGGCAATCGCGCAGCGGCGTGCGGTACAGCAGGCGGATGCCACCGCCGTCCAGCGCTGCGGTACCCGCGGCCTGCGCCGGCGCGAACGGCGTGGCCTGCGGGTTCGCCTTCAGCACCTCCTGCACGCCGGGATCGGCGCGCAGCGTGTCATCCAGCTGCACCGCATCCACGTCGATACGCTTGCCTCCGGCATCGACGAGGCGCGTGCCTTCATTGGTGTTGGCGCGGAACGGGTATTCGACGGTGGCCACGCCCAGTCCATCGTGTTCATGCCAGGCGGTCACGTAGGCCAGTTCGCCACCGGTGGAAAGCTGTTCGGCGGCGGTGACCGCATCGGCACTGGCCCCGCCGGCGCGCATCGCATCACGCAGGCAATCGCGGGTGACCGCGCTGTCGCCCTGGCGGCAGCTGTTGAGGTCACCATCCCAGACAACGGCCTCGCTCCAGCGCAACTTGCCATCACCGGCCGCCTTGTCGACGCTGGCGGCGTCATCCTTGGCCGGCGCGTTGCCGGGTTCAGGCGAGCGGCCCTGGCAGGCAGTGAGCAGGGCCAGGCCCAGGGCAGGCAACAACAGGCGGGAACAGCGCATGGCATGGACCTCGTGCAGTGACCGGGGCGCCAGTATCGTCAACGTGCGGTGAACTCCGCGTCGGCGCGGCATACTAGCGGCTCATTGCATACGCTGGAGTGTGGAACGTGGGCAGTCTGCAGGGCAAAACCCTTTTCATCACCGGTGCCTCGCGCGGCATCGGCCTGGCGATCGCATTGCGCGCCGCGCGCGACGGCGCCAACGTCGCCGTTGCCGCCAAGTCGTCGGTGCCCAATCCGAAGCTGCCGGGCACCATCCACAGCGCCGCCGAGGCCGTTACCGCAGCCGGTGGCCAGGGCCTGGCGCTGAAGTGCGACATCCGTGAGGAAGACCAGGTGCAGGCGGCGGTTGCCGCCACCGTGGACACCTTTGGTGGCATCGACATCCTGGTCAACAACGCCAGCGCCATCTGGTTGCGTGGCACCCTGGACACGCCGATGAAGCGCTTCGATCTGATGCAGCAGGTCAATTCGCGCGGCAGCTTCCTGTGCGCGCAGGCCTGCCTGCCGTACCTGCTGCAGGCGCCGAACCCGCACATCCTGACCCTCGCACCGCCGCCGAGCCTCGATCCGAAGTGGTGGGGCGCGCATACCGGCTACACGCTGGCGAAGATGGGCATGAGCTTCGTCACCCTCGGCCTGGCTGCCGAGTTCGGCCCGCAGGGCGTGGCGGTCAATGCGTTGTGGCCGCGCACGGTCATTGCTACCGATGCGATCAACATGATTCCCGGCGTGGACGCCAGCGGCTGCCGTACGCCGCAGATCATGGCCGATGCTGCGCATGCGGTGCTGGTGCGCGAAGCGGCCGGCTTCCATGGCCGTTTCCTGATCGATGACGAGGTGCTGGCCGGAGCCGGCGTGACCGATCTTTCCGGGTACGCGGTGGATGCCTCGCGTCCGTTGCTGCCGGATCTGTTCCTGGATTGATCCCGCCGCTGGGAACAGGCCGATGGCTGCGGCCCTCGGCCCGCTGCGCTAGAATGCGCAGCTGTAATCGTTTTCAACAGGGATGTGAGCCCATGTCACGCACTCTTTCCATCGCGGCGCTGGCCGCTTCGTTGTCGTTGATCCTGGCCGCCTGCGGTGACAAGACGCCCACAGCCGCTGGCGGCGCGGGTTCTTCCGCAAAGCCGGAGGCCAGCGCGGGGCCGGCCGACGCCCAGCAGCAGTTGACCGCAAAGCTCAACGCCTACATCGGCTGCTTCAACGCGCTTGATTCGAAAACGCACGGCAGCATCCAGTCCTATACGCGCTGGATCAAGGACGTGGACGCCGGCCCGAGCGGGCGCGAGACGAACGTGTACGGACCGTTCGAGATCAGCGATTACGACATGAAGCAATGCGACGCCCCCGTGACCGAAGCGATCGCTGCCAGGCCGGCGCTTGCCGATCTCGATGCCGCTGCAGGTCAGTACCAGCAGGCGCTGAAGGCACTGGTGCCGATCAGCAAGGAGGCCCACGACTACTACGAGCGTCAGGACTACGAAGACGACAGGTTTGCCAAGGGCAAGCAGCTGCACGCGCCATTGATGACCGCCTTCAAGGATTTCGTGGTTGCCAGTGAAGCGTTCAACGCCGAACTGGAGCGCCAGAACGACGCTGCCCAGCGCGAACAGCTCAAAGCGCTGGAACAGGCCGAAGGGCGCACGCGCGAGTACTATCGTCTGGCGATGATGCTGGAAGCCAAGGCCATCGTGGAGCTGATGAACGAGGATGACTTCGATCAGGCCAAGGCGCGCGAACGCCTGGATGCCTTCAACCGCATTTCCGATGAAGCACATGCGAAGGTCGCCGACCAGGAGCCGGGCAAGCTCGACTGGAACAGCTTCGAACGCGAGGCCGAGAGCTTCCGCCGTGAAGGCAAGGAACGGCTGCAGCGCGTCAGCGCCAACACGCCCTACACCGACTTCGAACGACGCATGCTTGATTCGCCCTCGATGGCGCCGCGTGGTTCTGCCGGCAAGCTGATGCAGGAATACAACTCGCTCGTTTTCCAGAGCAACCGCCAGTAACCGGCACGGCGGCGCCATTCCAGGCCTGCACGAGCTGGATGAGGCGCCCCGGGGCCGGGCACCTTGAGGGGCACGGTCGAGGGTGGTCGCGGTCTGCAACGATCTGCTGGCCACCAGCAACGGCATGGATTGCGCCGGTGGATTGACCCGATGCGTGGATGCAGCAGGTTGCATCCACGTATGGCATGGATCTGCTGTCGCAGGCATTGGAAGTGCCGGCCGCTGGCCGGCATCATCGTCAGTGGCTGAACGTATCCGGCAGCGGTCCGCCGCACTTGCGGCAGTGCCGCGCATCCGGTTCGTGGCCTTCCAGCCCGCAGTGCGGACAGCCACGTGCATCGCGGCGCGCGGCCAGTTCGGCATCACGCATGGTGCTGGCCAGCTCGGCGGTGTAGATGCCGGTGGGCACGGCGATGATGCTGTAACCGATCAGGATCAGCACCGAGGTGACGAAGCGGCCGAGCACGGTCTGAGGGACGATGTCGCCGAAGCCGACCGTGGCCATCGTCACCACCGCCCAGTACATGCTGCTGGGGATGCTGGTGAAGCCATGGTTGGGGCCTTCGATCAGGTACATCAGCGCGCCGGCGATGATGGTGATGGTGATGACCGTGAACAGGAACACCAGCACCTTGCGCCGGCTGCGCCACAACGACTCCATCAGCACACCGCTTTCTTCGACGTAGCGGGTGAGCTTGAGGATGCGGAATACCCGCAGGATGCGCAGCGCACGCACCACCAGCAGGCTCTGCGCGCCGGGAATGAACAGCGACAGGTAAGTGGGCAGGATCGAGGCCAGGTCGATGATGCCCCAGATGCTTACTGCATAGCGCAGCGGGCGCTTCACCACCGCCAGGCGCAGCACGTACTCGGCGGTGAACAGCACGGTGAAACCCCATTCCAGCACGTACAGCCAGTCGGCATGGGCGATGTGGAAACGCTGCACGCTGTCGAACATCACCACCAGCACGCTGGCGATGATCGCGTACACCAGCAGCAGGTCGAAATTGCGCGAAGGCCGGCTGTCGTGGCGGTAGATGATGTCGAACCATCGGCGGCGCCAGCCGGTCTCGGTGGCGGGGTTCAGCTGGGGGGCGGAAAACGGTCGCATGCGTGCATTGTGCCGCACGGGTTCCGGCGCGAGAATGGGCATTCCTGAACCCTGCCGACTGCCATGACCGCCGCTACCGATCCGCTGATCTCCCTGTCGCACTACTACCTGCCGGTGTACAAGCCCCGCCAGGTGGTGCTGGAGCGAGGCCAGGGCGCCCGCGTGTGGGACAGCCAGGGCCGTGAGTTCATCGACCTGGCCGCGGGCATTGCCGTGTGCGGCCTGGGCCACAACGACCCGGACCTGGTGGCCGCCCTGGTCGAACAGGCTGGCAAGCTGTGGCACACCAGCAACGTGTTCTACAGCGCGCCGCCGCTGCACCTGGCCGAGGAACTGGTGAAGTCCAGCCGCTTCGCCGAGCGCGTGTTCCTGTGCAACTCCGGTGCCGAAGCCAACGAAGTGGCGATCAAGATGGTCCGCAAGTGGGCCTCCAGCCAGGGCCGCCCCGCCGACAAGCGCGTGATCATCACCTTCCGCGGCAGCTTCCACGGCCGCACCATGGGCGCAGTGACCGCCACCGCGCAGCCGAAGTACCAGGAGGGCTACGAGCCGCTGCCGGGCGGCTTCCGCTACATCGACTTCAACGATGAGGTGCAGCTGGAAACGGCAATGGCCGCCGGCGACGTGGCGGCGGTGATGCTGGAGCCGATCCAGGGCGAGGGCGGGGTGATGCCGGCCAAGTCCGGCTTCCTCAAGCGTGTGCGCGAGCTGTGCGACCAGCACAACGCACTGCTGGTGCTGGACGAGATCCAGGCCGGCATGGGCCGTACCGGTACCCTGTTCGCGCATTGGCAGGATGATGTGGTGCCGGACATGGTTACGTTGGCCAAGGCGCTGGGTGGTGGTTTCCCGATCGGTGCGATGCTGGCGGGCCCGAAGGTGGCCGAGACCATGCAGTTCGGTGCGCACGGCACTACCTTCGGCGGCAATCCGCTGGCCGCGGCGGTGGCCCGCGTGGCATTGCGCAAGCTGGCCTCTGCCGAGATCGCGGCCAATGTCAGCCGCCAGTCGAAGGCGCTGCGCGATGGCTTCGCCCGCATCAACGATGAGTTCAAGGTGTTCAGCGAGGTGCGCGGCCGCGGCCTGATGCTGGGCGCGGTGCTGAGCAAGGACTTCGCCGGCCAGGCTGGGGCGATCCTCGACCACGCCGCCGAACAGGGTCTGCTGACCCTGCAGGCCGGTCCGGACGTGCTGCGTTTCGTGCCGTCGCTGAACATCACCGACGAAGAAGTGGCCGAAGGCCTCAAGCGCCTGCGCGCGGCGATTGCCGCGTTCATCGCAGCGCGCTGAAGCCCTGACGCCGGGGTCGGACCCTCCGTAGAGCCGAGCCCATGCTCGGCTCATCGCGATGTCAGGCAACAGCAGCCGAGCATGGGCTCGGCTCTACAGAATTGCGGATCACCGTACCGCGTAGCGCTTCAGTACCTTGCCCAGTCCGCGCCCGTCCTGCACGGTTTCCGCGTGCAGGCCCGCCGCGCGCGCACCGCGCACGTTGGCGAACAGGTCATCGACGAACAGCGTGTGCTCCGGCGCCACGCCGAGGGCTGCGAGCGTGCGCAGGAACACCTCCGGCGCAGGTTTGCGCAGGCCGAAATCAGCGCTGCAGAACACGCGTCCCCGCAATGCAGGAAACAGCTGCGGCAGCAGCGTCGGCAGCGCCTGTGCCATCAACGCGCCGTTGTTGGTCAGCACCGCGATCGGCACCTGCAGTGCCTGCAGTCGCTCCAGCACGACTTGCTGTGGCTGGCTGGCGGCATGTCGGGCAGCGATCCAGGCCTCCACATCCACGGGCACGCCAAGCAGTTCGCCAAGCCGGGACAGATAGCGCGGGCCATCCAGCGTGCCGCTGTCGTGTGCCGTTTCGAGCCCGCTGTCATACAGTGCGGCGTGCACGCGCGCGGTCGGCACGTCCAGCGCCTGTGCCAGATGCAGCACGCGCTGTGCGCGCTGGTAGTGCACCAGCACGCCATCGACATCGAGCAGGAGAAGATCAATCCGCATCGGTCGAGCATGCCATGGCCGCATCCCAGCGCAAACCCTGGACCACGACTGCGACACACGGTCGCAGCCGGGCCTGCCGGCCGCTGCCTAGAATGGCCATCGAACCTGCAGGAGACGCGATGATGAAAGCTTGGATGGTAGCGGCGGGACTGGGCGCGTTGATGCTGGCGCCGTCGGCGATGGCGCGCGTATGTGCGGTGAGCATCGACAGCACCGACCAGATGAGTTTCAGCAGCCGCGAGATCAAGGTGGCCGCCGATTGCAGCGAAGTTGACCTGACCCTGCGCCACACCGGCAGGCTGGCCGTCACTGCGATGGGCCACAACTGGGTGTTGACCCGCACCGCCGACTACCAGCCGGTGGCGATGGCGGGCATGCGCATGACCCTGGCCGACAGCTACCTGCCGAAGGCCGAGAAGCGTGTTCTGGCTCACACCAAGGTGATCGGCGGTGGCGAGACCACCCGTGTGCGTTTTTCCACGAAGGGCCTGCAGAAAGGTGGCGATTACACCTTCTTCTGCTCGTTCCCCGGACACTTCGCGATGATGAAGGGCAAGTTCGTCTTCGGTTGAGTGCGCAGCAGCCACGCATGGCGTGGCTCTGCTCCAGCGAAGCAGCGCAGTGGAACCACGCCCCATGCGTGGATGGCGCCCAGTGATCAGTAGATCCACGCCATGCGTGGATGAAGCCCAGTGATCAGTAGATCCACGCCATGCGTGGATGGAAGTGCCGACCAAGGTCGGCACCTACCAGGCCCGATCTCAGCCCTTGGCCGCCTTGAACGCCACGCGCGCCGCTGCCAGCGTCGCCTCGATCACTGCATCATCGTGTGCGCTGGACAGGAAGCCGGCCTCGTACGCCGACGGTGCCAGGAACACGCCCTGGTCCAGCATCGCGTGGAAGAAGCGGTTGAACGCCGGGATGTCGCAGGCCGTGGCCTGGGCATAGGTCTCCACCTTTTCGTTGGTGAAGAACAGCCCGAACATCGCGCCCACCTGGGTGGTGGTCACCGCTACGCCGGCATCGGCGGCGGCAGCTTCCAGGCCCGCGCACAAGCGTGCGGCGCGCGCGCTCAGATCGTCGTGGAAACCCGGCTGCTGGATCAGCTCCAGCATGGCCAGGCCGGCGGCCATCGCCACCGGATTGCCGCTGAGCGTACCGGCCTGGTAGATCGGGCCAGCCGGGGCGATCTGCTGCATCAGTTCGCGGCGGCCGCCGTAGGCGCCGACCGGCATGCCGCCGCCGATGATCTTGCCGAAGGTGGTCAGGTCCGGGGTGATGCCGTAGTGGGCCTGCGCACCGCCAAGGGCAACGCGGAAACCGGTCATCACTTCGTCGAAGATCAGCAGGGCGCCGTACTTCGTGCACAGCGCACGCAAGTGCTGCAGGTAGCCTTCGCGCGGCGGAATGCAGTTGGCGTTGCCGACGACCGGTTCGATGATCAGGCCGGCGATCTCGCTGCCGCGTGCCTCGAACAGGGCGGTGGCGGCCTCGAAGTCGTTGTAAGGCAGGGTCAGGGTCAGTTCGCTCAGGCCGGCCGGCACGCCGGGCGAGGTCGGCACGCCCAGGGTCAGCATGCCGCTGCCAGCCTTCACCAGGAACGAGTCGCCGTGGCCGTGGTAGCAGCCTTCGAACTTGACGATGCAGTTGCGGCCGGTGGCACCGCGCGCCAGGCGGATCGCCGACAGGGTAGCCTCGGTGCCGGAATTCACCATGCGCACCATCTCGCACGACGGCACCAGGCGGGTGATGGTCTCGGCCATGGTCACTTCCGCAGCGCACGGCGCACCGAAGGACAGGCCGTTGTCGATGGCCTTCTTCACTGCCTGGCGTACGGCGGTGTGGTTGTGGCCGACGATCATCGGGCCCCACGAACCCACGTAGTCGATGTAGCGGTTACCGTCGACGTCGTACAGGTAGGCGCCGTCGGCGCGCTCGACGAAGAAGGGTTCGCCGCCGACCGACTTGAACGCGCGCACCGGTGAGTTGACGCCGCCAGGCAGCAATGCCTGGGCGCGGGAGAACAGGGCGTGGGACTGGTCGTGGTTCATGGGGTTTCCTGGGTATTACTGCGACGTATCGAAACGGGCGAGGTAGGCGCGCTGGGTCGCGACCGGGTCCTGCGCGGCGTAGATGCCGCTGACCACGGCCAGCAGATCGGCGCCGGCATCGATGATGGGACCGACATTGTCCGGGCTCAGGCCGCCAATCGCCACCCGCGGCACGCCCAGTGCGGCGCTTTGCCGCAGCAGGTCAACGTGGGCGCGGCTGCTGGTGACCTTGGTGGTGGTGGGGAAGAACGCGCCGAAGGCCACGTAGCTGGCGCCTGCGGCCACGGCGCGCTCGGCGTTGGCGAGCTGGTCGTAGCAGGAGGCCCCGATGATGGCGTCGGGGCCGAGCAGGGTGCGCGCGGTGCCGATGTCACCGTCGGTGCCGCCCAGGTGCACGCCGGCCGCGCCGATGGCCTGGGCCAGTTCCGGGTCGTCGTTGACGATCAGCGGCACGCCATGGGCTGCGCACAAGGCCTGCAGGGCCGTGGCCTGTTCCCGCCGCAGGGCATCGCTGGCGGTCTTGTTGCGGTACTGCAGCCAGGTGGCGCCGGCAGCCAGCAGCGGCGCGGTGCGCGCCAGCAGGCGGGCGGTATCGGGTTCATCCGGGGTGATCAGGTAGACGCCGCGGGGCGTCGGGGAAGCAGAAGTCATCGAATGGCTACCGGTGAGTGGACCGCGATGGGACAATGGCGGCCCGTGAATCCAGCCCTGATTATCCGATGAGCGAAGCCACCCCCACCACCCTGCGTACCTGGATGTGCGTGGTCTGCGGATTCCTGTACCGCGAAGCGGATGGGCTGCCGGAAGAGGGCATCGCACCGGGCACGCGCTGGGAAGACATTCCCGAGACCTGGACATGCCCGGATTGCGGCGTGACCAAGGACGATTTCGAGATGGTCGAGATCGATTGAGCGCAACCGCCGCCGGGCATGGCCCGCCGCTACCGGTGGGTGCGGACCGTTGCTCCGCACACCGGACAACCTCAATGCAGCCGTGGTGCCGGCCCGCTGAGATCAATCAGTTTCTCGCGCAGCCATTGCGCGTCGCTGGCCTCGGGGTTGCGCTTCAGGTACAGGCCCAGGTCGTTGCGGGCGCCGGCCAGGTAGTCCAGCTGCAGATAGGCCAGGCCGCGGTCACGCAGGGCATCGTCCTGTTCGGGGGCGAGCTTGAGCAGGCGGTCGGCACTGCGCGCGGCACGATCCCACTCGCTGGCCTCGGCATAGACCCCATGCAGGTTGCGCAGCATGCGGATCAGGATCGCGCGGCTCGGTGCAGGGTCGAGGATCTGCGCCAGCACCTGGTCGTCGGGCATCTGCCCGCCCAGGTGCGACTTGGCGCGCTCGCGCAGTTCGTCCACGTCCAGCGGGCGGCCCCCATTGAACGGGTCCATCACCAGCACGCCATCGTCAACCGGCAGGCGTACCAGGAAATGACCGGGGAATGACACGCCGTCCAACGGAATGCCCAGCCGTCGCGCCACTTCCATCTGCACCAGCGCCAGCGAGATCGGATTGCCCAGACGGCGCTCGAAGACCTGGTTGAGGTAGCTGTTGCGCGGGTCGTAATACTCCTGGTGGTCGCCGCTGTAACCCAGCTCATCGAACAGATGCCGGTTGATGGCCGCCATCTTCAGCGGGCTGTGCTCGATGCTGTCCACCTCGGCGCGCAGGTGCTCGACGTGGCTCTGCACCAGCGCATCGTAGGTCGATGGCTGCAGATCGGGATATTCATCGCGCGCGATCAGCAGCGCGGTCGGCAGCAGTGGCAGCGCCTCGTCGTCGAAGGCGGCCAGTGCATCCCAGTCGGGGAGTGTGATCCGGTCCTGCATGTCCACAGACTGGCGGCAATCGTGGGCGGTTTCAAGCAGTGCGGCGTGAATTTCTCATCCCACCGATTTCCCATCCATGCATGGCGTGGATCTACCTTGTCGACCAAGGTCGACACCCACCAACAACAGCAGGTAGCTGTCGAAGGCGGACCCAGCCAGCCATCCGACGGAATGCACGCCTTGCGGTTGAGGTTGCCGGCCAGCGGCCGGCACTACCACGGGTGCCTCGGCGGGTGCCGGGCGCAGCCCGGCAGAACCCTTACTTCTCGATACCCGGGCCGAAGGTCAGCTCGGTACCATCCTTCAGCTTGAGCTTCTCCGCCTGGCCGGCATTGAGCTCCAGCACGAAGCGCGCCGGACCGCCGCTGGGGTAGGGCGGGCACATGTCGCCGGCCGAGCACGGCGGCACGTCGCGCTGCTGGCTCACCAGCCGCCGCTCGCTGTCGAAGTACAGGATGTCCAGCGCGATCTTGGTGTTCTTCATCCAGTACGCCTGCATTTCCTCGCGGTCATGCACGAACAGCATGCCGTGGTCCTCGGCCATCTGGTCGCGGAACATCAGCCCTCGCGCACGGGTTTCATCGTTGGTGGCCAGTTCAACGTCATAGCGTGCGCCGCCCAGTTCCACCCAGTGGCGGGCGGCATCGGTGGCGCAGCCGGCCAGGGCCAGCAGCGGGAGCATCAGCAGTGAGCGCAGCAGCGACATCGTCAGGGTCCTTCGAAAGGGTCAGAGCACGACCGGCGGCTCGCCGCCGACGATCACCACATCGGCACGGCGACGTGCGAACAGGCCGACGCAGACCACGCCCGGCAACTGGTTGAGCTCGCGCTCCAGCTTTTCCGGATCGGTGATCTGCAGGTTGTGGATGTCCAGGATCTGGTTGCCGTTGTCGGTCACCACGCCTTCGCGCCAGGTCGGCTGGCCGCCGGTCATGTCGCGGATCTGGCGGGCAACCAGGCTGCGTGCCATCGGGATCACTTCCACCGGCAGCGGGAACCTGCCCAGCACGGGCACCTGCTTGCTCGGGTCGACGATGCAGACGAAGCGCTCGCTGGCCTCGGCGATGATCTTCTCGCGGGTGAGTGCAGCGCCGCCGCCCTTGATCAGGCACTTGTTGGCATCACACTCGTCGGCGCCATCCACGTACAGCGACAGCGTGCCGGTGTGGTTCAGTTCGATCACCTCGATGCCGTGCTGCTTCAGGCGCGCGGTGCTCTGCTCGGAACTGGACACCGCCCCCTTGATGCGATGCTGGATGCGCGCCAGCGCATCGATGAAATAGGCGACGGTAGAGCCGGTACCGACACCGACGATCATGCCGTCTTCGACGTACTCGATGGCCTTTTCGGCGGCCAGGCGCTTGGCTTCAGACATTGCGGGGAGCTCTCAGGCAGGGAATCAGGATTTCTTTTCCAGCGACAGCAGCAGCTTCCACTGCGCGGCGGTCACCGGGAACACCGACAGGCGGTTGCCCTTGGCAACCAGCGGGAAGCCTTCGCCGAGTTCCTCGGCGTGCAGCTTGATCTCGTCCAGCGCGATCACCTGCTTCAGCTTGCGGTCGAAGGCCACGTCCACCAGCATCCAGCGCGGGTTCTCGCGCGTGCTCTTGGGGTCGTGGTAGTCGGATTTCGGGTCGAACTGGGTGTCATCCGGGTAGGCCGCGCTGGCCACCGTGGCCAGGCCGACGATGCCGGGCACCTTGGTATTGGAGTGATAGAACAGGATGCCGTCGCCGACCTGCATGCCGTCGCGCATGAAATTGCGCGCCTGGTAGTTGCGCACGCCGTTCCAGGGTTCAACCTTGACCTTGGCCAGGTCATCGATGGAAAAGGCGTCCGGTTCGGACTTCATCAGCCAGTAGCGCTTGCGGGCGGTCATGCGTTCACGGGGGCAGTGGAAGGGAGCAGGGTGCCGGCTTCAGTGCAGATCGCATCCACCGGCACGTCCCAGGACGCTACCGGCAAGGACTCGACCTGCTGCACCGAGAATGCCGCGCCGACCAGCCAGGGGGGCGCCGGCCGATCATGGCGGAAGGCGAAGCTGCGATCATACCAGCCGCCCCCCATTCCCAGCCGCCGGCACTGTGCGTCGAAGCCCACCAGCGGCGTCACCACCAGGGCCATCTGTGCTGGTTCCAGCGTATCTTCGATGGCGATGTCCGGTTCGGGGATGCCGTAACGGTTGCTGGTCAACGGCTGGCCGGGGCGCCAGGGCGCGAAGCGCAACACGTCGCCGTGCAGTACCGGCAGGCAGTAACGCAGCGTGTCGGGCAGCTGCAGCTGCCAGCGGTGCAGGGCGATCTCGCCATCCAGCGCCCAGTAGCCGGCCACAGCGCCTTCGCGCGGGGCGAACGGCAGCGCGAGCAGCGCATCGGCCAGCGATTCGGCAGCGGCGATACGGGCGGGGGCGGAAAGGTCGCGGCGGCGTTGCCGCAGGTCGTGGCGCAAGGCCTGTCGCGGGTCGGTCATGGCAGCGTGCGGCAAGGATCAGCCGTCATTGTGCCGGAAAGAACAAGGGCGACGCCCGAAGACGCCGCCCTTGCTGGAATATTGCATTCTCCGCAATGTCGATGCATGCGAAACGACCTTGAACCCGGGGGCTCAAGTGGGAACGCTGGAGAACCATCGGGCTTCCCGCTGCAAGGCGGACCTGCACTCCCGGCGCTGTCGCGCTCCCGGTGTCGTTCTTAAGGGACAAGGCGAATGTTTGCACATGCCGTCGAGTACCGCAGAGAACGCGTGGCCATTATAGCTACCGCGGGTGATCTGGATAGGCCGTTCGTCGGCAACAGTGCGTGCCAATTCAGAAAAGAGAAGGCGCATTCCGCACCCTTCTCACGTGCTGCTGTCGATTGCCCGGTCCAGACGCCGGTTCAGGTCGGCCAGGGTCTGTTGCAGGGCAACCGCCTGGCGGGCGTTCTCGTCGCGCAGCAACTGCAGTTCGTGCGCGAGATTGAGCGCTGCCAGCACCGCGATGCGGTCGACCGCGGCCATCCGGTTGCTGCCACGGATCTCGCGCATGCGCGCATCCAGCAGGCGGGCGGCGGCCATCAGGCTGTCGCGTTCATCACCACCGACGCCGACCGTGTATTCACGGTCGAGGATGCGGACGCTGACCGGTTCGGCACTCATGTGTGCTGCTCCAGGGATTTGAGCCGGGTGATCATCGCTTCCACCCGCGAACGCGCCTGCTCGTTCTTGGCCAGCAGCGTCGAGCGCTCGGCCACCAGCTGTTCCTGCTGGTGGCGCAGGCTGCGGTTCTCCTCGGCCAGCCGCTGGTTGCGGTCGAGCAACGCCTCCACTCGGGCGGCGAAGGCCTGCAGCTGGGCAAGGGGATCGGCGGGTTCCATGCCCGCACGATAGGCAAGCCGGGTCAGGGCGGTCAAGCACTGTCGCAGCAGGCCCCGGCGGCCACGAAGCGCAGGCGGACAGATTGCTACACTACCCGGCTCACGGGCGCGCGCGTGCGCGCTCCGCAGTTTCCCTTCCGAACGAGCCGCACGATGACCGAACTTCCCTCCGTCGACGACGTTACCCGCGCCAGCCAGGAACTGGGCCTGGGCGCCACTGCTGCCGAGCTGCATGGCGGGCTGTGTGGCTGGCTGGCCGCTGGTGGTGCTCCTGGCGATGACTGGCCGGCGCGCGTGCTGGCCGACGACAATCTGCCGCAGGTGGCTGCCGACAGTGCGCTGGCGCAGTTGCTGGAGGCCACCATCAAGCAGCTGGAAGACCGTGACTTCGCCTTCGAGCTGCTGTTGACCGACAGCAGCGACGTGGCCGCGCAGGCGGACGCCATGTTCAGCTGGACCCGTTCTTTCCTGGGCGGCTTCGGCCTGGGCAGCGGCGGCCACCGGCCGACCCTGTCCGAAGAAGGCGAGGAGGCACTGAACGACCTGGCCAGCCTGGCCCGTGCCTCGAGCGAGGATTTCGAAGCCGGCGGTGACGATGACGACGAAGCCCTGTCGGAGATCGAAGAGTTCATCCGCGTGGCGGTGCTGCTGCTGCACGGTGACGTGGTGCTGGCCGCACGCCATCGGCAGCGCCTGAACTGATGGATATCAAGCAGCGCACCGGCATCGCTGCCGGCGAATACAAGCGTCGCCGCCGGCAGCTGATGGACATGGCGGGTGAAGACGCGATCCTGGTGCTGCCGGCGGCA
The DNA here is from genome assembly GCF_037969685.1 of Stenotrophomonas sp. G106K1. NCBI lineage: Bacteria > Pseudomonadati > Pseudomonadota > Gammaproteobacteria > Lysobacterales > Lysobacteraceae > Stenotrophomonas > Stenotrophomonas sp. G106K1. The sequence continues at coordinate 62,567 of NZ_JBBPFR010000011.1, forward strand.
TCGGAGAAGGTGCGCAGCCTCGATACCCATTATCCGTACCGGCAGGATTCGGATTTCCAGTACCTGAGCGGCTTCCCGGAGCCGGAAGCGGTACTGGTGCTGATTCCCGGTCGCCGCCACGGCGAAGCCATCCTGTTCTGCCGCGAGCGCGATCCCGAGCGCGAAGCCTGGGATGGCGGTCGCGCCGGCCAGGAAGGCGCCGTGGCGCAGTACGCGATGGACGATGCGTACCCGATCACCGATCTGGACGACATCCTGCCGGGCCTGCTGGAAGGGCGGTCGCGGGTGTACTACCACTTCGGCCGCGATGCGGATTTCGACCTGAAGCTGATCGGCTGGGTGAACCGCGTACGTTCGCAGGTGCGCCACGGTGCGCAGCCGCCGCATGAGTTCCTGGAACTGGGCCATCTGCTGCACGAGCAGCGGTTGTTCAAGTCCGGTGCCGAGGTGGCGTTGATGCAGCGCGCGGCCGATATCAGCGTGCTGGCACATCGTGCCGCCATGCAGGCCGCGAAGGCCGGCATCCACGAGTACGAACTGCAGGCCGAGCTGGAGAGGGTGTTCCGCGCCAACGACGCGGTGCCTGCGTACTGCAGCATCGTCGGCGCCGGCCGCAACGCCTGCGTCCTGCATTACCGCGACAACAACGCACGCTCGCGCGACGGTGAACTGGTGTTGATCGATGCCGGTGCCGAGTATCGCGGCTATGCCAGCGACATCACCCGTACGTTCCCGGTCAACGGTCGTTTCAGCGCCGAGCAGCGCGCGCTGCATGATCTGGTGGGCGCGGCGCAGGCGGCGGCGCTTGCCCAGGCCAAACCGGGCGTAGCGTACGAAATGGGCCATCTGGCGGCGGTGCAGACTCTTACCGAGGGGTTGCTGCAGTTGGGCCTGTTGAAGGGCACGCTGGAAAAGAATCTCACCGAAGGGTTGTACCAGCGCTTCTACCGGCACAAGACCGGGCACTGGATCGGGCTGGATGTGCACGACGTAGGCGACTACCGCCTGGCCGGTGATTCGCGCCTGCTGGAGCCGGGCATGGCCTTCACCATCGAGCCGGGGCTGTACATCGGCGTGGACGACACGACGGTGGAACCGCGTTGGCGCGGCATCGGCATCCGTACCGAGGATGACGTGCTGATCACCGACGACGGGCATCGGGTGTTGACCGAAGGCCTGGAACGTAGCGCCGACGAGATCGAAGCGTTGATGGCTGGGTAAGGGGTCTTTCTGCAGGGCTTGCAGCCCTGCACCTGCAGAGGCAACAGCAACAGCAACAGCGGCATTCCGTGGGATGGCGGGGTACTGTGGGTTTGCGGGGACGCCGCAAGTACGTCCTTGTGGCTTGGTCGCCGCATCCATGCGGCTCACACCCCGCAAACCCACAGTACCCCGCCTTCGACAGTTTCCCGCGATCTGCGGTGTGGATGACGCTCTTCTGTAAAGCCGAGCCATGCTCGGCTGTCGCGCGAAGCGCTGGGGTTTTCAGGCGAGAAGCAGCCGAGCATGGCTCGGCTCTACAAAGGCGCCGAAGACGCGAGCGAGCGCAGCGAGCGACCCGCTTTTGCTTTTCTTTCTTTCTTCCGTGGCTGGCCGCGCACGGAAACTGTCAGAGGCGGGGCGGGTTGGGTTCGCGGGGGTGTCCGCGGCATGGATGCCGCGGCCAAGCCTCCAGGGATGGATTCACGGCGTCCCCCGCGAATCCAACCCGTCCCGCCAAGCGCGGCTTTTGATCTACGCAGCCAACCACGAGGGGTTCAGCCGTTGGCCGCCGCAAACACCGGCCGCGTCAGATTGTCCGCCTCGCCATCAGTGCACAGCACTTCGTCTTCGATGCGGATGCCGCCGTACGGGCGGAAGAAGTCCACGCGTTCCCAGTTGATCGCATCGCCATGACCGGCAGCCTTCACTTCGTTCAACAGCATGTCGATGAAGTACAGGCCCGGCTCGATCGTCACCACCATGCCCGGCTCCAGTACTCGGGTCAGGCGCAGGTACGGATGGCCGGCAGGACGCTCGATGCGGCCGCCTTCGTCACTGGCCGCGAAACCGGCGACGTCGTGCACCTGCAGGCCGATCAGGTGGCCGATGCCATGCGGGAAGAATGCGGCGCTGACGCCGGTTTCCAGCGCGGTCTGCGGCGACACCTTGATCACGCCGAAGTCCTTCAGCACGCCCATCAGCGACAGGTGCGCGTCAACATGCAGCTGCTTGTAGTCGAAGCCCGGGCGCACCGCTGCGCACATCGCCTGCTGGGCGGCATCGACGGCTTCGATCATCGCCGCGAACTCGTCATGGCCGGCGGCGGCGTAGGTGCGGGTGATGTCGCTGGCATAACCGTACGCGCTGGCGCCGGCGTCGATCAGGAAGCTGCGCAGCGGCTGCGGTGCCTTGCGGCCCAGTTCGGTGTAATGCAGCACGGCGGCGTGCTCGTTCAGGGCCACGATGTTGCCGTATGGCAGTTCAGTGGCGTCCTGGCCCACGGCCTGGCAGTACGCCATGTGGATGCTGAACTCGTCGGCGCCATTGCGGAATGCTGCCTCGGCTGCGCGATGGCCGCGCACGCCCAGCACCTGCGCCTGGCGCATCAGTGCAATTTCATACGGCGTCTTGCTGCCGCGATGCCATTCCAGGTAGTTCACCACCGGCGCCGGGTTGTTGGGCACATAGGCGCCCAGCGCGCTCTGCGGTTCACCCAGGATCGCGCAGCGCGCCGGGTCGGACGGCAGCAGCGCCAGCGCTTCGTCCGGCGTGCGGATGATGTGGATGTCGAAGTGTTCGACCCACCAGCCGCTCGGTGCATCCGGCACTACATGCCAGTAGTCGAACGGCTGGTGGAAGATCACCGCCGGACGCTTGCCCGGGGTGAACACGATCCAGCTGTTGGGCACGCGGGTCAGCGGCAGCCAGGCCTTGAACTGCGGGTTGACCGCATACGGGTAATCACGGTCGTCGAAGACCTGGTAGTGCAGGGTGCCGCTGGGCACCACCAGGTGGTCGAAGCCGCCGCGTGCCAGCGCCTGCTCGGCGCGTCGGCACAGCACGGCCAGGTGATCGGGATACAGGGCGCCGGGGTCTTGCTGGATCATTGCGGTGGCTCGACACGGAAAACGGCCCTAGATTCTGCCGGATACCGACGCAATCCGCTGTGCCGGAACCGGCACTCAGCCCGTCGAAACCGGTGCCTCGTCGCTGTCTTCGCCGATCCACAGGCGTAGTTGCTGCCGATGCTCGCGTGACAGGGTCAGGAAGCGGAAGCCTGCCCAGCTCTGGCCGGGCGCATGCGCCGGTTCGCTCCACAGCAGGTGTACGCCGACGTCGATCAGCTCGCTGCGACCATCGGCCAACGGCAACGGGAAGCGCAACTGATATAGCGCATCATCGCGCAGCGCGGCGCTGGCCAGCATCAGCATGCCGGTCTCGGACACGTTGCCCAGCCGGCCGACCACGCTGTCGCGCATCTGGTCGGTCACCGGTACCAGGTCGGAGACCTGCCGGCGAGGCGCGCGGCGGGTATCAACGGGCGGTTGCGTACTCATGCGTTGGGCTCCTGTGGGCGACGTCCGGCGAGCGTGCGCAGTGCGCTCAGGCTGGCCTGCCAGGCGCGGTCGACCAGACGGCCCTTGTCTTCGGTGACCAGCTGCGCGCGTCCGGCGCTCATCTGCCGGGCCAGCGTATCCAGGGTGGTTTCGCCGATCTTCTGCCCACGCGCGTTGACCAACAGCACATGGCCGGTCAGCAGGCTGTACCAGGACAGGCGCTGGCGACGCAGAGTGCCTTCGCCGTCATCGATATCGAACCAGCTGCCGAAGGGCAGCGCGCACAACTGCTGGTAGCAGGCCTCCTCGGCCTCGCTGCGCGGTGCGGAATCGCTTGCCAAGGGCTGCGTGCCTGCGCGTTCGCCCAGACGCGCATGCGCCTTCAGGCGCGCGCTGAGTTCGGTGCGTGAGGTGCTTTCATCTTCGCCACCCGGCGTGGACAGGCGGCGCGCGACGGCTGCGGCTTCCTCTGCGTGGTAGCCGACCTGCAGCAGGGCCGATTCAACCTCAGCGGCCAGCGGAGCATCGGTCGCGCTGCTTTCGCTGGCGGCCTCGGCAGTGATCGCCGCGATGCGTTCGGTCTGCTGCAGGCGCTCCTGCCATTGCGGCGAATCATCACCGTGGCGCAGGCGGGTCAGCGTCAATGCGTCCGCCCAGGCCTGGCGCAGCAGTGTCTGCACGAAGCGTGGCGGTTCCTGCATGTCGCAGCACTGGTCGATCTGCGCATTGGCCTGGCGTCGCGCAAGTTCCAGCCGTTCCTTGCCGCGTGCGGCTTCCACGTGACGGCGCTCGGCCAGTTCGGCGCGGTGCGCGGCGGCACGCTGGTGCTGCTGTATCTCTTCGTTGGCGGCGGCAAAGGCCTCGGGCGTGCGTGCATCCTGGCCGAGCAGGCCCTGCACGCTCTGCGCCAGCCGTTGCAGCAGCTGCGGATCGACATCGTCATCGCCGAGCCAGCTGGCGCCGGCTTCAGCGACATGGTTCAGCAGTTCGCGTGCCGGGTGTTCGTCGCGAATGAAGAACCCGGGATCGGCCATCGCTGCGCGCGCCAGTGGTACCTGCAGGCGCGCGAGCAGCGCGGCCGGCACCGGGTCCGGACGTTGCTGCTGCTGTACCTGCTGCAGCAGCAGGCGCAGCAGATCAAGATTGTCTCGATCGTGGCTGCCAAGGCTGGCTTGCGCGCCATGTTCGCTGCGCAGCTGGGCGACCACGGCGGCCTGCAGATCGGTCATGGCGCTGGCGGCGCTGGCCTGGCCCTGCAGGCGCGTCAGCACGGCATCAACCGCTGCACTGGGCAGGGCACCGGGATCGGCCGCTGGTTGCGGGGTCGGCCGCGCCCGTTGCAGCATTTCATGCAGCACGCTGCTGGCCGGTACCGTCAGCCCGGCCGAGGCGCCGGGCGCAGCCGCATCGGCGAAGGCGTCCTGCATCAACGTCGACCATGAGCCGGCCGGTGCCGAGCCACCCCAGCCGGTCATCGGCGTGGGCACGCGCGGTGACGGGCGTCCGCTGCGTCCGCTGCCGACCGACTGGGTGATGATCCGGCGGGTACTCGAAGAGCGTGCCAGGTACGGCGTGTAGACCAGGCCCGGCAGGATGCCGTGCTGTGCCAGCAGCGCATTGGCGCGGTCGAGCACATCGCCCAGCCGCTCCAGCACCTGCCGCTCGAAGCTGCGGTACAGCGCCATCTGCACGTCGGCGCTGAGGGCATCCTGTTCGGCCAGCTTGCGCACCATCGCGCACAGGGCCTGCGGTGCCAGGGGCAGGGTATCGGCTTCAAAGGCCGGCGCGCCGGCAACAACACCCAGACGCTGGCCGAGCAGGTTCAAGGCGTTGGCCGAACGCAGCGTTTCCCGGCGCACCATTTCGGTCAGCAGCAGGTCGCGGTCGACTTCGTGCTCGGCCACCAGGGTCAACCCCTGCATGCCGGGCAACGGCGGTGGGGTGGCGGAGGCCACGACCGGGGCGACCGGTTCCCGCAGCCGCGCGAGCGCATCAGCCAGTGCATCGAGCATGCGGTCGCTGAAGTGACCGGCGAACGCATGCAGCTGCCCGCGCTGTGCCAGCAGGTCAGCCTGCTGTTGCGGGTTGCGGGCGTGGTCGGCGTCATGCAGCAGGGTCTGCTCCAGCGCTTCCACGGTGAGGATCAGCGGTGCCGTCAGGGCCTGGTGGCACAGGCCGATCAACGCGCCCAGCAACTCGCGTACACGCGGCGGCAGGTCGGCCGCGGCCAGGCGGGCAGTGTCGGCACTGGAAAGAGAGAAGACAGCAGACATCGGCGAGGGGGTCCGGATTCCCGCGTATCGAACTTGGAATCTACCGTGTCGGCCGGTGACGGCGCTACTTTAGCCGCAGATTCATTCAGCGCGGCCTTCCATGGCCACGCCGCAGGCAGATCAATCTTCCAGGAACAGGCTGACCACATCGTTGGTGAAGCGCCGGCCGAGCTCGGTCGGTTGCACGTACCCGTCGGCCACCATCAGCCAGCCGCGCTGCACCGCTTCGGCCAATGGAACGTCCAGCACGCTGCGCGCCAGGCCGGTCCGCGATTCGAAGTCGCGCAGGCTGAAACCTTCGTGCAGGCGCAGCAGGTTGAGCATGTATTCGAAGGGCAGGCGATCGGCGGCGATCACCTCGTCGCCACCGAACGATGCGGCGGTGCCTGCGGTATCCATGAACGTCTGCGGGTGCTTGTGCTTCCAGCGCCGCAGCACATGCTCCTGGGCGCCGGAACTGATCTTGCCGTGTGCGCCGGCGCCGATACCGAGGTAGTCACCGAAACGCCAGTAATTCAGGTTGTGCGCGCTCTGCCGGCCGGGGCGGGCGTAGGCACTTACCTCGTACTGGCCGAAACCGGCCTGCGCCAGCAGCGCCTGGCAGTGTTCCTGCATGTCCCAGGCATTGTCTTCATCGGGGATGCCCTGCGGCGGCCGCGCGAAGAACACGGTGTTCGGTTCCAGGGTCAGCTGGTAGTGCGAGATGTGGGTCGGCCGCAACGCGAACGCGCGTTCCAGGTCGGTCTCGGCACCGGCCAGGGTCTGTTCCGGCAGGGCGTACATCAGGTCGATGTTGAAATTATCGTAGCCCGCGTCCTGCGCCATCTTCACAGCGCGCTCGGCCTCGCCACTGTCGTGGATGCGGCCCAGTCGCTTCAGCGCGGCATCATCGAAACTCTGGATGCCGAAGCTGAGCCGGTTGACGCCGGCCGCACGGTAGCGGTCGAAGCGCCCATGCTCGGCGGTGCCCGGGTTGGTTTCCAGGGTGATCTCGGCATTGGGCGCGAAGCGCAGACGCGCGCTGGCCTGCTGCAGGAAGCGGTCGATGGCTTCCGGTGGGAACAGGCTGGGCGTGCCGCCACCGAAGAACACGCTGCTGACCACCCGGCCCCAGACCAGCGGCAGGTCCTGGTCGAGGTCGCGCACCAGCGCATCGATGTAGGCATCGAAGGGCAGTTCGCCCTTGGCCTGGTGCGAGTTGAAATCGCAGTACGGGCATTTGCGCACGCACCACGGCAGATGCACGTACAGCGCCAGCGGCGGCGGCACCAGCCGTGGCGGGGTGTCGTGGTCGCAGGACTCACCGGGCAGGTGGTTGCAGTGGTCGTGGTCGTGGTCGTGCGGCATGGCAGTCATCGGTAGTGCCGGCCGCGGGCCGGCTTCCCTGTGTTGATCGGGTGGGGCATCAGAGCCAGGCCGCGAGCTGCTGCTTGAGCTGCTGCAGGGCGGTGGCGCGATGGCTGATGGCATTCTTCAACGCCGGTTCCATTTCCGCAGCGGTCAGGCCGTGGGCGGTATCCAGGAATACCGGGTTGTAACCGAATCCATTCGTACCGCGCAGTTCGCGGATGATCTGTCCTTCCCAGCGGCCTTCGCATATCAGCGGCTGCGGGTCGGTGGCGTGGCGCAGCAGCACGATCACCGCATAGAAGCGGGCGCTGCGCTGGCCATCGGCGATGTCGGCCATCGCGTCCAGCAGCTTGGCATTGTTGGCCGCCGCGTTGGTCGGGTGACCCGCATAGCGCGCGCTGTACAGACCCGGCGCACCACCGAGGGCATCGACGATCAGCCCCGAATCATCGGCCAGCGCCGGTAGGCCGGTCGCTTCGCAGGCGGCGCGCGCCTTCAACAGCGCGTTCTCGACGAAGGTCAGGCCGGTCTCTTCCACATCGCCCAGGCCCAGTTCGGCGGCCGAAGTGATCTGCAGCGGCAGGTCGGCGAGGATTTCCTGCATTTCCACCAGTTTGCCAGCGTTGTGGCTGGCCAGGACAAGCTTCTTCATCAGCGGGGCTCCAACAGGTCCCAGGTGTTGCCGTACAGGTCGCGGAATACCGCCACCGTGGCGTAGGGTTCTTCGCGCGGTTCTTCCAGGAATTCGACACCGGCGGCCAGCATCGTCGCGTGGTCGCGGCGGAAGTCGTCGGTGTTGAGGAAGAAGCCGACGCGGCCGCCGGTCTGGTTGCCGATGCGGCTGCGCTGTTCGTCGTTGCTGGCGCGGGCCAGCAGCAGCGCGGCGGCGCTGCCATCGGTCGGCCCGACCACGACCCAGCGCTTGCTGCCCTGGTCGATGTCCTCCAGCAGCCGGAAGCCGAGCTTGCCGGTGTACCAGGCGATGGCTTCGTCGTAATCGGCCACCACGAGGGTGGTCAGGGCAATGCGCCGGTTCATGCCGACAGCGCCGCCTGCTGCGCGGCCAGCAGCTCGGTCACGCCCTTTTCGGCCAGGCCCAGCAGCGCATCCAGTTCGTCACGGCGGAAGGCATGGCCTTCGGCGGTGCCCTGCAGTTCGATGAAACCGCCGCCGTCGTTCATCACCACGTTCATGTCGGTGTCGCAGTCGCTGTCTTCGGCGTAATCCAGGTCCAGCACCGGGGTGCCGCGATAGACGCCGACCGACACCGCCGCCACCGCGCCGAGGATCGGGTTGCGCTTGATGTCACCGCGCTTCATCAGCACGTTCACTGCATCGACCAAGGCCACATAAGCGCCGGTGATGGCAGCAGTGCGGGTGCCGCCGTCGGCCTGCAGCACGTCGCAGTCCAGGGTGATGGTGCGTTCGCCCAGTGCATTGCGGTCCACGCAGGCACGCAGGCTGCGGCCGATCAGGCGCTGGATCTCCAGCGTGCGGCCGCCCTGCTTGCCGCGTGCGGCTTCGCGGTCGCTGCGGGTGTGGGTGGCGCGCGGCAGCATGCCGTACTCGGCGGTCACCCAGCCTTCGCCCTTGCCACGCAGGAAGCCCGGCACCCGGTTCTCGATGCTGGCCGTGCACAACACGCGGGTTTCACCAAAGCAGACCAGCACCGAACCTTCGGCGTGGCGGGTGAAACCGCGCTGGATGACGACCGGGCGCAGTTGATCGGGCTGACGGCCACTGGGGCGGAAATCGGACATGGGGCAGGTTCCGTAGGGAAAGGGAGTACGCCACCATCCCCGCGGCCTTCACGGGGCGGGGAAAGGGGCTCAAAAGAGACCGCTAGGGTACCATTCCCCCTTTGCAAGCACCGGATACATCCATGATTCGAAGCATGACGGCCTATGCCGGCGGCGAGCGCTCCACTACGTGGGGAACGCTGGGCTGCGAGCTGCGCTCGGTCAACCACCGGTTCCTGGAAGTGGGCACCCGCCTGCCCGAGGAACTTCGCGCATTGGAACCGCAGCTGCGCGAGCGCATTTCCGCGCGCCTGAGCCGTGGCAAGCTGGATCTGGTGATGCGCCTGCGCGCGCCGGATTCGGCCGCCAGCCTGCAGATCAACGAGGTGCTGCTGGGCCAGCTGGGCCAGCTGGCACACCGGCTGACCTCCGATTTCCCCAACCTGCAGGTCAGCTTCACCGACCTGCTGCAGCTGCCGGGCGTCACCCAGGGCGAGGCCACCGATGCCGCAGCCCTGCAGGTTGAAGCATTGGCGCTGCTGGACCAGGTGCTGGACGGTTTCATCGCCGCCCGCGAGCGTGAAGGCACTACGCTGGCCACCGCGATTGCCGAGCGCGTGGATGCCATCGAGCGCATCGCCGCCGAGGTCCGTACGCTGATTCCAGCCATTCGCGACGGCCAGCGCGCCAAACTTGCCGCCCGCCTGGCCGACCTGCCGCATCCGGTCGATCCCGGCCGCGCCGAGCAGGAACTGGTGATGTGGCTGCAGAAGCTGGACGTGGACGAGGAGCTGGACCGCCTGTCCAGCCACATCGTCGAGATCCGCCGGGTGCTCAAGCAGCGCGAGCCGGTTGGCCGCCGCCTGGACTTCCTGCTGCAGGAGTTCAACCGTGAGGCCAACACGCTGGGCTCCAAGTCGGTGGACAGCCGCACGTCCAACGCCGCCGTCGAGCTGAAGGTGCTGATCGACCAGATCCGCGAGCAGGTGCAGAACATCGAGTGACGTTGCATCCATCGGTGCAGCAGGGGCGCCTTCGGGCGCCCTCTTCGTTTCAGCGCATCAACGCACGCTGACGGCCGGCGTTCCCTCGCCCAATCGGCCCACCACCGCCGCCTGCTTGAACCCCGCCTCGTGGAAGCAGGCCAACACAGCATCCACCGCCTCCGGTACACATGACACCAGCAGGCCGCCACTGGTCTGCGGGTCGGTCAGCAGCGGCTGCCAGTGTGCTGGAAATCCGGCGGCGAAGCGGACGTCGGCGCCATACGAGGCCCAGTTGCGGTGGGAGGCGCCGGTCACGCAGCCACGCTGCAGCAGATCCAGCGCCTGCGGCAACAGCGGTATCTGCGCGCTGTCCACTTCGGCGGTGATGCCGCTGGCGCGGCACACTTCCAGCAGATGACCGAGCAGGCCGAAGCCGGTGACATCGGTCATCGCGTGCACGCCATCCAGTGCGGCCAGCGGTACACCGACGGTGTTCAGGCGGGTGGTTGAATCGAGCATCTGCCGGTAACCGTCGGCATCCAGCATTTCCTTCTTCAGCGCCGACGAGTACACGCCCACGCCCAACGGCTTGCCCAGCACCAGCAGGTCGCCGGCACGGGCATCGGCGTTGCGCTTGAGCCGCTGTGGGTCGAGGATGCCGATCGCGGCCAGGCCGTAGATCGGTTCCACCGAGTCGATGCTGTGGCCACCGGCGACGACAATGCCGGCGTCAGCACAGGCACGTTCACCGCCCTGAAGGATGCCGCGGATGGTGTCCTGCGGCAGGGTGTTGGTCGGCATGCCGACGATGGCCAGCGCGAACAGCGGGCGCGCACCCATTGCGTACAGGTCCGACAAGGCATTGGTGGCGGCAATGCGGCCGAAGTCGAACGGGTCGTCGACGATGGGCATGAAGAAATCGGTGGTGGCGACGATTGCCTGGCGCTGATCCAGGCGGTACACCGCGGCGTCGTCACTGGTCTCGCGTCCAACCAGCAGTTCAACCGGTGCCGGCAACGCCGGGGTCCCCCGCAGCAGCTCGGTCAGTACGCCCGGCGCGATCTTGCAGCCGCAGCCGCCGCCGTGGGCCAGCGACGTCAATCGTTGCGGGGCATCGGCCGGTGAGGGGGCGGGGGACTGCGCGTGGCTGGCCATGCCGATATCTCCTGCGGAAACACGATTGGCGGAAGGCAGCAGGAGTCGAACCTACCAGGGAACGATTGACGTCCCCTACTGGGTTTGAAGCCCAGCCGCATGCCCGGATGCGCATGCCTTCCGAAGGTACTGCGGTACCGGTGCGCTCAACCGGGGGGCGCGTTCCACTGCAGGTCGCTGCGCGGCCGATGATGGTCACCGACGCGTCGAGTGTAGCCAACGCGATTGAAGAACTCCAAGATCTGGATGCTGCGCTTGCGGCCAAGGCCGATCGCATCGCGGAACACTGCCGCATCGACTGTGCCGGAAGCCTGCGACAGTTGCGCGACGATGGCGGCCAGCTCGGTGATGCGGGCCGGTGCATAGAACAGGTCGGGTACCACCTGGAACAGCTCGCCGCGTGCGGCGGCCCGGCGCAGGGTGGTGCGGACGTCGTGCTCGGCAACTCCGATATCGGCGGCCAGGGTGCGCACCCAGGGCGGATCGAAACCACCGGCATGCAGCTGCGGCAACACGCGTTCGAGCAGGATGCGTTCGCGTTCGGGGGGCGCATGATCGTGGCCAGGCAGGCGCCACCACGCACCCGCGCGCTGCAGCGTGCCGTCGTCGAGCAGGTCCTGCAGCAGGGCGTTCCACAGGCCGCCCACCAGCGTGGGCAGGGTGCTGCGCTGCAGCCGCCCGCTGTCGACGCCAGGTTCGTCGGGGCGTCGATCATGCCAGCTGCGCAGCGAGGTGACCACCTGTTCACGCAGCACCTGCCAGTGCGAGGCAAGGATGATCACCACGCCCTCGCGCGTATTGATGCGCCGTGCGTCCGCAGGCAGCTCGATCTGCTCGGAAGCGCGGCGGCAGTAGCGTTGCAGGGCTGCCAGCGCAACGCCGGTTGGCGCCTGCAGCAGCAGCGGGCCGACGCCGGCGCCGCCCGCCATCTGCTCCAGCGCCGCCAGCCATGCCAGTCGCGCGGGGCTGCGCCGGCGCCGTTGCGGCGGATCGGGATCGAGCACGATACCGCCACCCAGCGTATGGGTCGCAGCCGAGTCGCGGGCGATGAAGCGGTCGCCGCACGTCGCGCAGACTGGTGCATCGAACACCAGCTGCACCCGCTGGCCGTCGCTGCTGTCATGATCTTCCAGCAACAGCACATGCGCCTGCCGGTGCATCGTGCCCCAATGGATATGCAGCGGTGCCCAATCGCGCAGTGGTGCGGCCAGCGCGGAAAGCCGCAGGCGCACATCGACGCGGGTAGTGGCCTGCAGCGCACGCGGGTCGGCGATCCAGTCGCCGCGGTTGATGTCTTCGCGGGCGATGGCGGCCAGGTTCAGGGCGCAGCGTTGCCCGGCCTGTGCCTGTTCGCTGGCCTGGTTCTGTGCGTGGATGCTGCGCACGCGCACCTCGGTTCCATCCGGCATCAGCTGCAGGTGCGCACCGACCGCAGCGACGCCGCCGTGCACCGCGCCGGTCACCAGCGTACCGTGGCCGGTCAGCGAGAACACACGGTCCACCGGCATGCGGAACAGCTCGCTGCGACGTTCGGCCTGGTGCGCGCCGGCATCGTCCGCGGCCCATGCATGCAGGCAGGCACGCAGTGCGGTGGTGCCCGCATCATCGGCTGCGATGCTGTTGCAAGCGAACACCGGGCAGTCCTGCAACGGCGTGCCGGCCAGCAGTGCGGCGATCTCGATCTCGACCCTGGCGATGCGCGTCGCATCCACACGGTCGATCTTGGTCAGGGCCACTGCGCCGCGATCGACGCCCAGCAACTGCAGGATCGCCAGATGCTCACGGGTCTGTGGCATCACCCCATCGTCGGCGGCGACCACCAGCAGTGCGGCATCGATGCCGGTGGCACCGGCCACCATGGTGTGCACGAAGCGTTCGTGGCCGGGCACATCGACGAAGCCCAGCGTGACCGCAGGGCCTGCGCCCAGCGTGTTTGCAACCGGGACATAGGCATAGCCCAGTTCAATGGAGATGCCGCGCGTGCGCTCTTCCTGCAGGCGATCGGTCTCGATGCCGGTCAGTGCCCGCACCAGGCTTGTCTTGCCATGGTCGATATGTCCGGCGGTACCGACGATCATGCCTGCAGGGTGCTCCACTGGGCGAGGAAGTCCGCTTCGTCGGCGGGTTCCAGGCAGCGCAGGTCCAGCCACAACGCGTCATCAGTGATACGCCCCAGCACCGGGCGAGGCAGCTGACGCAGACGCTTGGCCAGGCGATCCAGTCCGCCACGACGCGCGCTGCTGATGCGCAGCCCGGCGCTGGCCAACTGCGCCTGCGGCTGCGCGCCGCTGCCGATCTGGCTGTGCATGGGGGCAAGTTCGACGGTGTAGTCGTTCGCCAGCGCGGAACGCACCGGTTGCAGAAGGCGTTGTGCCTGCACATCGATATCGTCCTGCGTGCGTGACAGGGTGCGCAGGGTCGGCAGCCGTTGCGCCAGCAGTTCCGGCTCGCGGTACAGGGCCAGCACCGCCTCCAGCGCGGCCAGGCCCATCTTGTCCATGCGCAGCGCCCGCTTGAGCGGATTGCGGTTGATCCGTGCGATCAGGTCGGCGCGTCCGGCGATGATGCCGGCCTGCGGCCCGCCCAGCAGCTTGTCGCCACTGAACGAGACCAGGTCGGCACCGGCCGCCAGCGCTTCCTGCACGGTGGGCTCGTGCGGCAGGCTGAACGTGGCCAGGTCGCACAGGCTGCCGCTGCCCAGGTCCACCACCATGGGCAGGCCATGCCGGTGGGCGATGGCTGCCAGTTTCGCAGTCTCGACCTTGGCGGTGAAGCCGGTGATGGCATAGTTGCTGGCATGCACCTCCATCAACAGCGCGGTACGCGTGCCGATGGCGTTGGTGAAGTCGGCCGGATGGGTACGGTTGGTGGTGCCCACTTCCAGCAGCCGCGCACCGGCGCTGCGCATCACATCGGGAATACGGAACGCACCACCGATCTCCACCAGTTCGCCGCGTGATACCACCACGTCGCGGCGGTTGGCCAGGCTGTTGAGCAGCAGCAACACCGCCGCCGCATTGTTGTTGACCACGGTGGCCGCTTCGGCGCCGGTCAGCTCGCAGACCAGGGCCTGCACCCGTGCATCGCGGTCGCCGCGGCGGCCACGGGTGATGTCGAATTCAAGGTCGACCGGCGTGGTCATCGCGCGGGTCACCGCCTGCACTGCGGTTTCGGGCAGCAGGGCGCGGCCCAGGTTGGTATGCAGCACGGTGCCGGTCAGATTGAACATCGGCTGCAGGTCCAGCCGTGCATCGGCGTCGAGTGCGGCATCAAGCGCCGCGACCAGCGCCGCGCCTTCAATGGCCTGTTGCAGTGCCTCGGCCGAGAGCTGCCCGGCGCCGATGCGCTCGCGCAGGGCCTGCAGGTGTGAACGCAGCAGTTGGGTGATGCGGCTGCGGCCGTGGCCCTCGATCAGCACCGACAACGCCGGCAGGCGCAGCAGCCGGTCCAGCGAGGGCAGGGCAGCGGCCGATACCGGGGGCGTGCGTGTCATCGCCCTACTCGCCGTCGGATTGCCACAGCAGTGGATTCTGGCTGGCACGCGCATAGCCTTCCTCGCCCAGCAGCAGGTCCAGCGCCAGCGTGCCGAGGTCATCGGCCACCGGTTCCAGTGCTGGGTCCTTTTCCAGATACAGGATCTTGCGGTAGCTGTGGCAGTGGTCGCAGGTCTCGGCCCGCACCGCGCTCTCGCGCACGGCTTGACCGGTGTCTCCGTCGGCATCAGCCAGGGCGCGGTAGGCGATGTCCTTGCCGGCGGCACCACACTGGCTGCACTGCACGCGCACGTAGTGCCACTGGCAGGCGCACAGCGAACACGACAGGTAGCGGTAGGACGCATAGGGCGGGCGCGCCTGCACCATGCTGGCCACCGGCAGGGTGCCGCACAGCGGGCACAGGCCCGGCGCATCGGCCAGCGGCTTCAGGTCGGTGGGGCGGAAGCTGGCCGTGAGCACGGCCCAATACACCTGCAACGCGTTCATCACCAACAGCGCAGCGACCGCGTCCACCGAGGGCGCATCATCACGCTCCAGCACCGCATGTGCCTGGGCATCGAGCCACGCATCATCGGCGGCGGCGACACGCTGCAGCTCCTGCCGGGTTTCCGCCGGCAGACCGGCTTCATCGGCGCAGTGCAGGCACAGCGTGCGCAACCAGTCGCGCCAGCGGCCATCAAGCCGGAGCGTGTTGGCTGGCCGCAACGGCATGCCGGCACCGACCGCTGCGCTCGATTGCTGCGCGCGCGCCTGCGCCTGCAGCTCCTCACGTTGCTGTGGCGCCAGCGCTTCCAGCACGGCCTGCTGTGCATCGGCCAACGCTGCCAGCAGCTGCAGGTAACCGCCGATGGCACTGCGCGCGGCCAGGCTGCGCAGGCGTGCGGCGCGTTCGGTGAACAGGGATGCCGTATCGGGCAGGATGATGCGCGGTACATCGCGCGAGGCGAGCGTCTCGATCTCGCCGGGTTCAAGGATGCGTTGCGCCATGCAGGGCCAGCCGGAAGAACCAGCCTCCATCCTCGCTGTTGTCAGCGCTGACGTCCAGCGTGTTCAAGCAACGCAGTCGAGCAAAGCAGTCGAGCAAAGCAGTCGAGCAAAGCAGTCGAGCATGGCTCGACTCTACAAAAGTCGGTTTCGGTCGTTGCCGTGTCATCGTGTCGACCAAGGTCGACACCCACCAACAGCAGCGGGAAACTGTCGAAGGCGGGGTGGGTCCGGTTGCGGGGGCGTGAGCCGCATGGATGCGGCGACCGAGCTTGCATGGACGTACTTGCAGCGTCCCCCGCAACCGCCCTCCCCGCCATCCCGCAGCAACCCAGCTTTTGACGTTGCCTTGGCTTGAAGCGGGTGCAGGGCGCAGCCCTGCCGCTACCCCTCTTCCCGCCGCCCGCGCAGGATGTCCCGGAACCATTGCCGGTGATGCTTGTACGCCCACCCATAGGTCACCTTGCCCTGGGTCATTGCCCGCACCGAGCCCTTGATCCAGATCGCCGCATAGATGTGCACCACGATCGCGCAGACCAGTACCCAACCGAACAGCGCATGGGCCAGTACCGAGAAGCGGATCACGCTGATCGGGAAGAGGTGGCTGAAGTACTGGCGCCAGATCACAAAGCCGGTCAGCAGCAGCGCCGACAGGCAGCCGATGATGGCCCAGAACAACAACTTCTGGCCCGCATTGAAGCGGCCGACCGGCGGCAGCTTCTCGTCCTCGTTCTGCAGCACGTCGCGCATGCCACGCAACCACGCGCGGTCATCGGCGGCAGGCAGGTTGTCGCGCCACATCCGCAGGGCCAGCAGCGCGAAGCCCAGCACCATGGCCAGGCCGATGAACGGATGCAGGATGCGCGTCCACGGCCCGCCGCCGAACAGCTGGGTCAGCGGGAACAGGGCCGGATGGAACAGGGCCAGACCGGACAGTGCCGTCAGCACGAAGCAGAGCGCGACGATCCAGTGGTTGATGCGGGTCGGCGCGCGGTAGCGCACGATCTGCCGGGGATGGGGGGCGTACTTCATGGCTGCTCTTCCTCGATCTTCTCCGCTTCCTGCTCGGCCTGTTCTTCCTCTTCATCGTTCACCGTGTTGCGGCCGATGCCGATGTAGTGCAGGAAGCCGGCAAACGCGGTGGCGGCGATGGCCAGCACGCCCAATGGTTTGGCCACGCCCTTCCAAACCTCGACCATCACGCTGATGTGCGGGTCCTTGGGCAGGTCGGCATAGAGCTGTGGCTTGTCGGCATGCTGCAGCACGTACATCACGTGGGTGCCGCCGACCCCGGGCGGGTCATACAGGCCCGCATTCTCGTAGCCACGGGATTTCAGGTCTTCGATCCGGCCCGCCGCATGTTCGGTCATGTCCTGCTTGCTGCCGAAGGTGATGGCGCCGGTCGGGCAGGTCTTCACGCAGGCCGGTTCCTGCCCCACCGCTACCCGGTCCGAGCACAGCGTGCACTTGTAGGCCTTGTGGTCCTTCTTTGAGATGCGCGGCACGTCGAACGGGCAGCCGGTGACGCAATAGCCGCAACCGATGCAGTGCTCTTCCTGGAAGTCGACGATGCCGTTGGCGTACTGGATGATCGCCCCGGGTGACGGGCATGCCTTCAGGCAGCCGGGGTCGCTGCAGTGCATGCAGCCTTCCTTGCGGATCAGCCACTCCAGCTTGCCGGTCTCATCCTCGTACTCGCGGAATTTCATCACCGTCCACGACTGGTCACTCAGGTCGGGCGGGTTGTCGTAGCTGCCAACGCAGCTGCCGACTTCGTCGCGCAGGTCGTTCCACTCCATGCAGGCGACCTGGCAGGCCTTGCAGCCGATGCACTTGCTGACGTCGATGAGCTTGGCGACCTGGCCGGTGTGCGCGCCGCGCGCTTCCGGCGAGGGCGTGGTGGTGGCCGAGCGGCGGATGATGTCCAGCGATTGCAGTGACATGGCGTGTCTCCTACACCTTCTCGACCTTGACCAGGATGCACTTCGATTCGGGCGTCTGCGAGTTGCCGTCACCGATGGCGTTGGTCAGCGTATTGGCGATGTAGCCGGGCTTGGCTGCACCGAGGAAGCCCCAGTGGATCGGAATGCCCACCTGGTGGACGGTCTTTCCATCGATCTGCAGGGCCTTGATGCGCTTGGTCACCATCGCAACGGCTTCGATATGGCCGCGCTTGGAACTCACGCGCACGCGGCTGCCGTTGTTGATGCCCAGCTCATCGGCCAGGGCCGCGCCGATCTCGACGAACTGCTCGGGCTGGATGATGGCGTTGAGCTTGCCGTGCTTGGTCCAAAAGTGGAAATGCTCGGTCAGGCGGTAGGTGGTGGCCACGTGCGGGTACTCGTCCGGCGAACCGATCTGCGCACGGTCGCTGGCGAACACGCGGGCCGCGGGGTTGTTCAGCGTATTCGCCTGGCCCGGGCTGAGCGGGTTGCTGCGCAATGGCGTGTCGAAGGGTTCGTAATGCTCCGGGAACGGGCCTTCGGCCATGCCGGCCTTGGCGAAGAAGCGGGCGATGCCTTCCGGGTTCATGATGAACGGGCCCATGCCGCCAGCCGGGTCTTCGTCGGCCTTGAAATCGGGCACGTCCACGCTGCCCCAGTTCCTGCCGTTCCATGCCAGCAGCGTGCGCCGCGGGTCGAACGGCTGGCCGGCCACATCGCACGAGGCGCGGTTGTACATCACGCGGCGGTTGGCCGGCCAGGCCCAGGCCCAGCCCAGCGTGTTGCCGATGCCGGTGGGGTCGCTGTTGTCACGCCGCGCCATCATGTTGCCGGTCGGGCCCCAGGCGCCGATGTAGATCCAGCACCCGGAGGAGGTGCTGCCGTCGTCGCGCAGGTCGCCGAACGCGGCCAGCTGCTCTCCGGCCTTGCGTACCAGCCTGGTCGGGTCCTTCGGATCGAACACGTCCACCAGCGCCTTGCCGTTGTATTCCATCGCCAGCTCTTCCGGCGTCGGCACCTCGGGGTTGGAATACTTCCAAGCCAAGTCGCGCACCGGCTCCCACCAGGCACCGCCGTCCTTCTCGTACAGCGCCTTGATGCGGTGGAACAGCTCGGACATGATCTCGATGTCGCTGCGTGCTTCGCCTGGCGGGTTGGCACCCTTCCAGTGCCACTGCAGCCAGCGCGAGGAGTTGACCACCGCGCCGTTTTCCTCGGCGAAGGACGTGGTCGGCAGGCGGAACACTTCGGTCTGGATCGCGCTGGGATCGACATCGTTCAGCGCGCCATGGTTCTGCCAGAAGGCGATGGTCTCGGTTTCCAGCGGGTCCATGCTGACCATGAACTTCAGCTTGGAGAACGCGCTGATCAGCTTGCCCTTGTTCGGCGCCGAGGCCAGCGGGTTGAAGCCCTGGCAGATGTAGCCGTGGATCTTGCCTTCGTTCATCAGCTCGTACGCCTGCAGCATGTCGTACGGCTTGTCGAGCTTGGGCAGATGGTTGAAGCACCAGTTGTTGTCGGCGGTGGCCGCATCCCCCCACCACGACTTCATCAGGCTGACGTGGAACTTCGGGTAGTTCTGCCAGAACGACATCTGGTTGGCACGCAGCGGCTTCTGCGTGCGCTTGGCGATGTAGGCGTCGTAATCCTGCTCGTCCTGCTTCGGCAACGTCAGGTAGCCGGGCAGCAGGTCGGACATCAGGCCGATGTCGGTCAGGCCCTGGATGTTGGAATGCCCGCGCAGCGCGTTCATGCCGCCACCGGCCACGCCGATGTTGCCCAGCAGCAGCTGCACCATGGTGCCGGCACGCACGTTCTGTGCACCGATCGAGTGCTGCGTCCAGCCCAGTGCGTACAGGATGGTCATCGCCTTGTCCTTGCCGGCGGTGGACGCGATCATGTCCCAGATCTGGCGGATGCTGTCGGCGGGCGTACCGCAGATGCGCTCGACCATCTCCACGGTGTAGCGCGCGTAGTGCTGCTTGAGCAGGTTGTAGACGCAGCGCGGGTCCTTCAGCGTCGGGTCGCTGCGCACGTAGCCATCATCGCCGTACACGTAGTCCCAGCTGGAACGGTCGTAGCTGCGCTTCTCCTCGTTGTAGCCTGAATACAGGCCGTCCTTGAAGGCGAACTCGTCTTTCACCAGGAACGGCATGTCGGTGTAGTTCAGCACGTACTCGTGCTGGATGCGGTCCTCGGTCAACAGGTAGTTGATCAGGCCGCCCAGGAACACGATGTCGGTGCCGGTGCGGATCGGCGCGTACACGTCGGCCACCGCGGCCGAGCGGTTGAAGCGCGGGTCGACCACGATCAGGCGGGCCTTGTTGTGTGCCTTGGCCTCGGTCACCCATTTGAACCCGCACGGGTGCGCCTCGGCGGCATTGCCACCCATGATCAGGATCAGGTCGGCATTCTTGATGTCGACCCAGTGATTCGTCATCGCACCACGGCCTAGCGTCGGGGCAAGACCTGCCACCGTCGGGCCGTGTCAGACACGTGCCTGGTTGTCGAATGCCAGCATGCCCAGGGAGCGCACGACCTTGTGGGTCAGCACCGCGGTTTCATTGCTGGTGGCCGAGGCCGCAAGCATGCCGGTGGTCAGCCAGCGGTTGACCGTCTGCCCGGCCTCGTTCTTCTGCACGAAGTTGGCGTCGCGGTCTTCCTTCATCAGCCGCGCGATGCGGTCCAGTGCATCGTCCCAGCTCAGCCGCTTCCACTCGTTCGAGCCTGGCGCACGGTATTCGGGGTACAGCAGGCGCGACTTGCTGTGGATGATGTCGGCAAGGCCGGCGCCCTTCGGGCACAACGTGCCGCGATTGACCGGGTGGTCCGGGTCACCTTCGATGTGGAAGATGTTCGGCTCGGTGTTCTTGGCGCCGTCGCCCAGGCCGTACATCAGGATGCCGCAGGCAACCGAACAGTACGTGCACGTGTTGCGGGTCTCGGTGGCGCGGCTCAGCTTGTACTGCCGCACCTCCGCCAGTGCGATGCCGGGCGCGAAGCCCATCAATGCCAGGCTGGAGCCGACCAGGGTGGTCCCGGTCACTTTCAGGAACTGGCGGCGGCTCATCGAGGGCATGCCGATCTCCTTGGATGGCGGGGAGGCACGCAGGCCCCCGGGCTGTCGGTAGGTACGACCGTCGAGGGGACGTTCGCCAGCATGCCGCGAACGTCTTTCCGGGAACGACCGCAATGGCCCGGTTATAGCACAGGCCTGCGGATGTCCCCGTGGCACAAGGGACGGCCGGGCGCGGAAAGGGCCTGCTCTGGTAAAGTTGCGTGCCCGCCCCACGGGGAAGTGTCTGCCGGGCCGGGTTCCAGAATGTCCCGCGCAGTCCCCGCCGTGCTGGCGCGATCCTCCGCGCCGGGTCTGGACCACCGAGGAAAAATTTTGCGAAATCAACCAGTTGGGCTCTGCGCATGAGCGCTCCGTCAACGTCGCCGGGTGCCGTTGCACGCGGCACGCTGTACATCGTCGCCGCGCCCTCCGGCGCCGGCAAGAGCAGCATTGTCAACGCCACCCTGGCGCGCGACCCGCAGATCGCGCTGTCGATCTCCTTCACCTCGCGGGCCATGCGCCCGGGTGAAGTGAACGGCCAGCACTACCACTTCGTCAGCGCGGAGAAGTTCGAGGAGATGATCGCCGCCGGCGACTTCTTCGAACACGCCTGGGTGCATGGCGACTGGAAGGGCACCGCCCGGCAGTCGGTGGAGCCGCAGCTGAACGCCGGCCAGGACGTGCTGCTGGAGATCGACTGGCAGGGCGCGCAGCAGGTGCGCCAGCTGGTGCCGGGCACGGTGACGGTGTTCATCCTGCCGCCGTCCAAGCAGGCCCTGCAGGACCGCATGCGCAAGCGCGGCCAGGACAGCGAGGCGGTCATCGCCCAGCGCCTGGGTGCTGCCCGCGATGAAATGCTCCACTTCAATGAGTTTGACTACGTCATCGTCAATGAAGTGTTCGACACCGCCGTTGACGAGCTGTGCGCGATCTTCACCGCCAGCCGCCTGCGCCGGGAGGCCCAGAAGGTCCGGCACGCCGGCCTGATCCAGGCCCTGTTGACCCCGGATACGAGTTCAACTGATTGATTCCTAACGGGTCCGGTGGGGGTTGGCTTGATTTTGTCCAGCCCCTGCCAGTACACTCCGTCCCCTTTCCCTCATTCGACTGAGCGGCCGACCGGTCGCCGGGAGCCCGTATGGCCCGCATTACCGTAGAAGATTGCCTGGAAGTCGTTAACAACCGTTTCGAGCTGGTGATGATGGCCTCCAAGCGCGCCCGTCAGCTTGCCAATGGCGTGCAGGCCACGCTGGACAACAGCGAGACCGAGGACAAGCCGACCGTGCTGGCGCTGCGCGAGATCGCTGCCCGCAAGATCGACAACGCGCTGATCGACGAAGTCGAGAAGGCCGAGCGTGAGCGCGCCGAGCGCGAAGCGCTGGAGTGGGCCGCCGCTGAAGTGGTCGCCGACGAAGACATGTCCAAGAACGACGATTGATCGCATCGGTCAACGTCATCGCTGGATACGCCGAACAGCCCGCCCCGTGCGGGCTGTTTCGCATTCAGGGTTTGCCGTAAACGTCGCGCTGGCATAGGCTTTGGCCATGAACCCAGGCCCCACTGCCAAGGTCGCCGCAGTCCCCGCTGCCGCCGTACCCGATTACGTCCTCCAGCTCGAACGCGCCGCCCACTACCTGCCGCCCGAGCAGCTGCCGCTGCTGCGCCGTGCATGGGAAGTCGGTGCCTCCGCGCACGCTGGGCAGACGCGCAAGTCGGGCGAGCCCTACATCACCCATCCGGTGGCCGTGGCCCAGGTGCTGGCCGAGCTCGGCCTGGACGTGGAAGCGCTGATTGCCGCGATCCTGCACGACACCATCGAAGACACCCCGCTGACCCGCGAGGCCCTGTCGGCCGAGTTTGGTGAAGCCGTGGCCGAGCTGGTGGACGGCGTCACCAAGCTGGACAAGCTGAAGTTCCGCGACCGCCAGGAAGCGGCCGCCGAGAGCTTCCGCAAGATGCTGCTGGCGATGTCACGCGACCTGCGCGTGATCATGATCAAGCTGGCCGACCGCCTGCACAACATGCGCACGCTGGGCGCGCAGAGCCGCGAAGCGCGGGGCCGCATCGCCCGCGAGACGCTGGAGATCTACGCCCCGATCGCGCAGCGGCTGGGCATGAGCCTGGTCAAGAGCGAACTGCAGAACCTCGGCTTCAAGGCGCTGTACCCGTGGCGCCATGCGATCCTGGAAAAGCACATCCGCAGCCAGCCGGTGGTGCGCCGCGAGGCGCTGGCGCAGGTGGAAGTGCAGCTGTCGCAGCGCCTGGCCAAGGAGGGCATCGAGCACCGCCTGGTCAGCCGCATCAAGACCCCGTGGAGCATCTACAACAAGATGCGCGACGAGAACAAATCCTTCGACCAGGTGATGGACGTGTTCGGCTTCCGCCTGGTCGTGCGCGGCGTGCCGCAGTGCTACCACTCGCTGGGCGCAGTGCATGCCGCGTTCAAACCGCTGGACGGGCGTTTCCGCGATTTCATCGCGATCCCCAAGGCCAACGGTTACCAGTCGCTGCACACGGTGCTGTTCGGCCCGTATGGTTCGCCGATCGAAGTGCAGATCCGCACCGAAGAGATGGACCTGATCGCCGAGCGCGGCGTGGCGGCGCACTGGACCTACAAGTTCGGCGGTGACTCGCCCAACAGCGCGCAGAGCCGTGCCCACGCCTGGATCGTCGAACTGATCGATTCGCAGCGTGCCGCCGGTTCCTCGCTGGAGTTCCTCGACAACGTCAAGGTCGACCTGTTCCCGGACGAGGTCTACCTGTTCACGCCGAAGGGCAAGATCCTGGCCCTGCCGCGCAATTCCACCGCGCTCGACTTCGCCTATGCCGTGCATACCGATGTCGGCAACATGGCCGTGGCCTCGCGCGTGGACAAGAAACTGGTGCCGCTGCGTACCAAGCTGGTGTCGGGGCAGTCGGTGGAGATCATCACCGCGCGCTCGGCCACGCCCAAGCCGCAGTGGCTGGAGTTCGTGGTCACCAGCAAGGCACGCACCGCCATCCGCCACCAGCTCAAGCAGCTGGAGCACGAAGATGCCGTGCAGCTGGGGCACCGCATGCTCGACCGCGCGCTGGAGGCAATGGACAGCTCGCTGGAGCGCCTGCCGAAGGGCCGTCTGGATGCGTTCCTGGCCGAACACCGGTTCCCGCGCCTGGAAGCGCTGCTGGCGGAAGTCGCGCTGGGCAACTGGATGCCGACCCAGGCCGCACAGGCGCTGATGGCCTACGCCGAACTGCGCGGTGGCGCGCATTCGCGCCACAGCTCGCAGGAAAAGATCCTGATCAATGGCAGCGAGCGTGGCGTGGTCACCTTCGCCGGCTGCTGCCAGCCGATTCCGGGCGACGACATCATGGGCTACCACACCGCCGGCAAGGGCATCGTGGTGCACCGCATGGACTGCCCGAACCTGGCCGAACTGCGCAAGTCGCCCGAACGTTGGGTGCTGATCGGTTGGGATACCACGGTGTCTGGCGACTACGACACCTCGCTGGTGGTGGAAGTGGAGAACGGTACCGGCGTGCTCGCGCAGCTGGCGGCGGCGATCGCGCAGAGCCATTCCAACATCGAGCGCGTGGATTACCTGGATCGTGATTTCAACGCCGCGGTGCTGGCGTTCAACATCCAGGTGCGCGACCGCAACCACCTGGCCGAAGTGATGCGTCGCCTGAGACGCCTGTCGGTCGTGCAGGCGGTTCGCCGCCAGTAGATCCTGCGCGTGCCCGGTAGTGCCGGCCAGCGGCCGGCACTACCGAAGCGGCGCGGTAGATCCACGCCATGCGTGGATGCACCCCCACCCGGTACAATCACCGCTCTGTTTTCCCCCAACGCACCGGAGCGACCCATGTCCCGCCAGATCATCAACACCGAAAAGGCCCCGGCCGCCATCGGCCCGTACTCGCAGGCCGTGCGCGCCGGCAACACCGTGTATTTCTCCGGCCAGATTCCGCTCGACCCGGCCACTGGCGACATCGTCGGCGTGGGTGACGTCGAGGCACAGGCCCGTCGTGCCTTCGACAACCTCAAGGCCGTGGCCGAAGCCGCCGGCGGTTCGCTGGACAAGGTCGTGCGCCTGGGCCTGTACCTGACCGACCTGGCCGAATTCGCCAAGGTCAACGCGGTGATGCAGGACTATTTCCAGGCCCCGTTCCCGGCCCGTTCCACCATCGAAGTTTCCGGCCTGCCGAAGGGCGCCAACTTCGAGGTTGACGCGGTGATGGTCATCGACTGACCGCCACGTGGCACGCAAGGCGGCGGTCACCCCGGCACTGGCACCGTCCGGTGAAGCATCGCTTGCGATGCTCGCCGGCGTCGGTCCGGCCGTGGCCGCCAAGCTGCAGGCGCGTGGCCTGGCCACCCTGCAGGATCTGTGGCTGCACCTGCCGCTGCGCTACGAAGACCGCACCCGGCTGACCCGCATCGAAGACCTGCGTAACGGCATTCCGGCGCAGGTGGAAGTGCGGGTGGTCGCCGTCGAGCGCGGCATGCGCTACCGGCCGATGCTGAAGGTAGCGGTGGAGGATGAAGGGCAGGGTACCTTGGTGCTGCGCTTCTTCCATTTCCGCCAGCAGCAGGTCGGCCAGTTCGCGGTCGGCAATCGCCTGCGCTGCTTCGGCACGCCCAAGCCGGGGCACCTGGGGCTGGAGATCGTCCATCCCAGTTACCGGGTGCTGGGGCGCAATGACGATCCCGATCTCGGCGACCGCCTTGACCCGGTGTATCCCACCGTCGAAGGCGTTGGCCCGATGACGATGCGCAAGCTGATCGGCCAGGCACTTGATCGCCTGCCGGAAGAAAGCACGCTGGAACTGCTGCCCACCGGCTGGCTCGATGGCCTCGGCCTGCCATCGTTGCGCAGCGCGCTGCTGACCGTGCATCAGCCGCCGCCGGATGCAGACCTGGCCGCACTCGCTGCCGGCACCCACCCAGCGCAGCGCCGGCTGGCGATGGAAGAACTGCTGGCGCACCACCTCAGCCTGCGTCGCCAGCGTATTGCGCTGCAGGCGCATCACGCGCCGCCGCTGGCCGGTCCCGGCAAGCTGGCCAAGGCGCTGCTCAAGCAACTGCCATTCGCGTTGACCGGTGCGCAGGCACGCGTGTTCAAGCAGATCCGCGAAGACCTCGCGCGCTCCAGCCCGATGCTGCGGCTGGTGCAGGGCGACGTCGGCTCGGGCAAGACCGTGGTGGCCGCGTTGGCGGCGATGCTGGCGGTGGAGCAGGGCAAGCAGGTCGCACTGGCTGCCCCCACCGAGCTGTTGGCCGAACAACATCTCAACAACCTGCGCGGCTGGCTGGAACCGCTGGGCGTGCGCATTGCCTGGCTGGCCGGTAAGGTCACCGGCAAGGCGCGCGCGAAGGTGATGGAACAGGTCGCCAACGGCGAAGCGCAGGTGGTCGTGGGTACCCACGCGTTGATGCAGGAAGCGGTGGTGTTCCAGGATCTGGCCCTGGCCATCGTCGACGAGCAGCACCGCTTCGGCGTGCACCAGC
This sequence comes from Stenotrophomonas sp. G106K1, assembly GCF_037969685.1. Taxonomy (NCBI): domain Bacteria; kingdom Pseudomonadati; phylum Pseudomonadota; class Gammaproteobacteria; order Lysobacterales; family Lysobacteraceae; genus Stenotrophomonas; species Stenotrophomonas sp. G106K1. Next base: position 88,576 of record NZ_JBBPFR010000011.1, read on the forward strand.
GGCTTGCGCTGCGCGACAAGGGCAAGGGCGGCAACAACGTGCCGCACCAGCTGGTGATGACCGCCACGCCGATTCCGCGCACGCTGGCGATGTCCGAATACGCCGACCTGGATGTATCGGCCATCGATGAACTGCCACCGGGCCGCACGCCGGTACAGACCGTTGCACTGAACAACGATCGTCGCCCCGAGCTGATCGAGCGCATCGCCCTGGCCTGCCAGGAAGGGCGGCAGGTGTACTGGGTGTGCACGCTCATCGAAGAAAGCGAAGAGCTGGATGCCACGCCCGCGCAAGCCACCTACGAATCGCTGCAGGCGCTGCTGCCCGGCGTGCGCGTGGGGCTGGTGCATGGCCGGCTGAAAGCGGCCGAGAAGCTGGCGACGATGGTCGCGTTCAAGGCCGGTGACATCGACCTGCTGGTGGCCACCACGGTGATCGAAGTCGGCGTGGACGTGCCCAACGCCTCGCTGATGGTGATCGAGAATGCCGAGCGCCTGGGTCTGGCCCAGCTGCACCAGCTGCGCGGCCGCGTCGGTCGTGGTTCGGCGGTGTCGCGCTGCGTGCTGCTGTATCAGGCACCGCTTTCGCAGATGGCGCGCGAACGTCTGCAGACCATGCGCGAAACCAACGACGGGTTCGTCATCGCCGAGAAGGATCTGGAACTGCGCGGCCCCGGCGAACTGCTCGGTACCCGCCAGACCGGTCTGGCCGGTTTCCGCATCGCCGATCTGGCCCGCGATGCGGGGCTGCTGCCGGGCGTGCATGCGCTGGCCGAACGCCTGCTGGCGCAGCAACCGGCGCTTGCAGATCGCGTGGTGCAGCGCTGGATCGGCACGGCCGTGCGTTACGCCGCGGCCTGACTAACCGGCTGGGGTCGGATCCCTTTGCTGAGCAAAGGGCTCTGACCCCGCAAGGGCCAGGACGTGCGCCGCGGACTGGTAGAGCCGAGCCCATGCTCGGCTGCTGTTCGCGCCGCGCGCATGAGTCGAGTATGGCTCGACTCCACAAAAGCCTATCCACGCATGGCGTGGATCTACTGGGCATTTGCTAGACGGCCGGCAACTGCGCCTGAGGCAACCCCGCAGGGTGAAGTGGGATGCGGTCATGACGGCAGTCCTTGTGCGCAAGGCAAGAGGCCCCCACGCGAAGGCGAGGGTGGCGGGCGGTGAGTGGTTGCAATACCGGTGACTGCCTCAAGAACGCCGGCGGGCACGAGGCCCCCACGCACCGCCCGCCATAAAACGCACGGACGGATTGCCTGCCGGACGCCACGCAGTAACACGCGCGCAACGCCGGCAGGCAAGCGTAAACAACAAGGCAGTCAAACGGGATTGCAAGCCCGTGCCATCCGTTGTCGATGGCCCCTCATGATGTCCACGACAGCCCTCGTCGCTTCAATGAGAATCATTGGAAAAGTCGAAAACGCTGCAATTGCAGCGTGGCCCTGCATGCGCAGGTCGATTACGTCATCTTTCCCGATCCCTCCGACATCCATCCACGCATGGCGTGGATCTACCGTGTCGACCAAGGTCGACACCCACCAGGAGCAGGTCATGCGTCCATCCACGCATGGCGTGGATCTACCGTGTCGACCAAGGTCGACACCCACCAACAGCAGCAGGGTCAACACCCACCAATAGCGGGCCATGCCATTCCGGCAGATCGCGGAGAACTGTCGAAGGCGGGGTGGGTCCGGGTTGCGGGGGCGTGAGCGCCATGGATGGCGCGACCGAGCCTACAGGGACGTATTCACGGCGTCCCCCGCAACCGGACCCACCCCGCCGTCCCACGGAATGCCAGCTTTTGCCGTTGCTGTTGCCGTTGCTCCGGCCTCTGCGGGTGCAGGGCGCAGCCCTGCCGAACCCCCATACTTGCAACGGTCATCATCCCGGTCCACACTTCGTTGCCGATCTGAAGACGGCAACGATGACCAAGAAGATCCCGCTGTTGATCGATACCGACCCCGGTGTCGACGACGCACTGGCCCTGCTGATGGCTTTCGCCGATGAACGGCATGACGTGGTCGCCCTGACCATCGCCGCCGGCAACGTAGGCCTGCAGTACACCGTCCGCAACGCCCTCAAGCTCTGCGACATCGTCGGCCGCACCGACGTGCCGGTGTTCGCCGGCAGCCCCGATCCGCTGCTGCATCCATCCGTCGACGCCGCCCACGTGCATGGCCGTGACGGCTATGGCGATGTGGACCTGCCGCCGCCGAGCCGCCAGGCCGACGCCGAGCACGCCGCGCTGGCGATCCTGCGTTTGTCGCACCAGCATGCCGGCGAACTGATGCTGGTGATGCTTGGCCCGCTGACCAACCTGGCGCTGGCGCTGAAGCTCGATCCGACGCTGCCCCAGCGCATCAAGCGCATCGTGGTGATGGGCGGTGCAGTCACCTGCCACGGCAACATCAGCCCCGCTGCCGAATTCAACATCGCCTTCGATCCGGAAGCCGCGCATGTGGTGTTCACCGCGTTCCCGCATCTGCTGGTGTCGGACTGGGAAGCCACCGTTGCCCACGGCCTGCCGCTGACCGAAGCCGAGCAGTGGCTGGGCGCCGATTCCGATCGCGCGCGCTTCTACGAGCTGATCTCGCGCAAGACCCGTGGCCTGTCTGAAGACAGCAAGGGCGGCCGCTGGTACACGGCCGATGCGCTGGCCATGGCCTGGGCGCTGAACCCGGAAGGGCAGCTGCAGGTCGAGTCGCGGCCGCTGAATGTGGAACTGAACGGAACGTTCAGCCGTGGCGCCACCATCGTCGACTGGAACCGCCAGACCGGCCAGCCCGACAACTGCGATCTGCTGATGGCCTACGACCAGGGGCGTTTCCAGGCCCTGGTACGCCAGGCCCTGGGTGCGGACTGAGATCCGCCCCCGCGCACTGGTTGCCCCGGGCGGCAACCAGTGCTTATAATGCCGCTCTTGACCACCAGCCCATTTACGGTGTGAGCCCATGAAGGCCGATATCCATCCGAACTACCGCGACGTCGTCTTCCATGACGTCACCTCCGATTTCAAGATCCTGACCCGCTCGACCATGGCGACGAAGGAAACCATCAAGTGGGAAGACGGCAACGACTACCCGCTGGTGAAGGTTGAAATTTCCTCGGCTTCGCATCCGTTCTACACGGGCAAGCACAAGGTCATCGACACCTCGGGCCGTATCGACAAGTTCCAGAAGCGCTACGCGCGCTGATACGTCGTACCCGGTTCGAACCGACGGCCGCGCTCTGCGCGGCCGTTTGTTTTTGTCCGGCGCCTACCCAACGCGCGTTTGGATGGACGGAACACTGCGTCCTTGTGACAACGCGTTTGCCGATCCCGGCCGCTCGCTGGCAGGGTGTCGGCTGCCTGTCGTCTACGACTTCTGTCTAGCGCCCGGCAAATGCTGCTGTGCGATAATGGTCTGATCCCCGGCACAGGCCGAGGACGTCATTCACGTGCCTGACCAATGCGCTTGGGCAGGCGCCTTCCCATGAAGGAGCGCACACAGTGTCCGATCTTGATCAGGTCACGCTCAACGCCGGCGATAAGTCGGTCGTTCTGCCCGTCATCAAACCCACCCTCGGCAACGACTGCGTCGACATCGCGAAGCTGACCAAGGAAACGGGGTATTTCACCTACGATTCCGGTTTCACCGCGACGGCCAGCTGCAAGTCCGCCATCACCTACATCGACGGCGACAAGGGCGTGCTGCTGTATCGCGGCTACCCGATCGAGCAGCTGTCGGAGAAGTCGAGCTACGTCGAAGTGGCCTACCTGCTGATCAACGGCGAGCGCCCGAGCGCCGAGCAGCTGAAGGCCTTCACCGACGAGCTGGCTGCCGAAGCCAACGTCGATGCGTCGATCAACACCCTGATCGGCAGCTTCGCCAAGGATGCCCATCCGATGGCCATCCTGACCGCCGCCATCGCGCAGCTGTCGGGCATCTACCATGCCTCGCTGGACCTGTCCGACGCCGAACAGCGCCGCCAGGCCGCCGTGCGCCTGATCGCCAAGGTGCCGACCCTGTCGGCGCTGATCTACCGCCATGGCAAGGGCCTGCCGGCCAACAAGCCGGACACCTCGCTGGACTACGTCAGCCGCTTCCTGAAGCAGACCTTCGAGTCGGCCGATGGCAAGTACGAACTGAACCAGGACGTGGTCAAGGCGCTGGACCTGCTGTTCATCCTGCACGCCGACCACGAGCAGAACGCGTCGACCTCGACCGTGCGTCTGGTCGGTTCGACCGGTGCCAACCCGTACGCGTCGGTCGCCGCTGGCGTCACCGCGCTGTGGGGTCCGGCCCACGGCGGTGCCAACGAAGCCGTGCTGAAGATGCTGGAAGAGATCGGTTCGGCCGACAACGTCGAGTCGGCCGTGCTCAAGGCCAAGGACAAGACCTCCGGCTTCCGCCTGATGGGCTTCGGCCACCGCGTGTACAAGAACTTCGACCCGCGCGCGAAGGTCATCGGCGAGATGACCGGCAAGGTGCTCAAGCAGCTGGGCGTGCAGGATCCGCTGCTGGACGTGGCCGTGAAGCTGGAACAGGCCGCGCTGCAGGACGAGTACTTCGTCGCCCGCAAGCTGTATCCGAACGTCGATTTCTACAGCGGCATCATCTACAAGGCGCTGCAGATCCCGACCGAGATGTTCACCGTCATGTTCGCCCTGGGCCGTACCTCCGGCTGGGTTTCGCATTGGCTGGAACAGCAGGTCGACCCGGAAATGAAGATCGGCCGTCCGCGCCAGGTCTACACCGGCCACGACGTGCGCGACTATCAGGGCTGATCGCCCCGCGTAGATTGTGCTGAAGGCGCCCCGCGATTGCGGGGCGTTTTTTTTGTTTCGCATCTGGTAGATGCCAACCTTGGTTGGCGCGTGTACGGCATCCGCCAAAAAATCATCCACGCATGGCGTGGATCTACTTCAGCCCGGCCCTGGTGGCGGCCATGGAATTGTTCCTGAAAGAGGCGTCGGGTCCGGGATGAATGGCTTCTGACACTGGATGTCGTTTTCACATCTTTTCGGATCGATTGCATGGGCATCACATTCGAGGCGATTGAACCTGAAGGCACTTATCCCTGCATGGAGAACCCCATGAGCCGACGACTCACCCTTGCGCCCATCGCCACCACCTTGAGCCTGCTCAGCGCTGGGGCCTTCGCCCAATACACCGGCCCGGGCGCCACCAGTGCCGTCACCACGGTTGCCGAGGCGCGCGACCAGCGTGACGACCAGCCGGTGGTGTTGCAGGGCACGCTGGTGGCCAAGATCGGCCACGAGCGCTACCGGTTCAAGGACGCCAGCGGCGAGATCGATGTGGAAATCGACGACAAGGATCTGCCCAGCCATCAGGCCGTCAGCGCGACCACCGTGGTGGAGCTGCACGGTGAAGTGGATACGCACCGCTTCAAGCCCACCGACATCGACGTGGATCATGTGCGGATCGTCAGCACGCGTTGAGGCAGCGGTAGTGCACCTGTGCGTCGAGCGTAGCTCGACTCAATAAGAGTGCGTGTCTCGCAATGAGGTTTGTTGCAAAGGCCGAATGAGGAAGTTTGCATAACCCTCAAACATTGAACGCCTTCAAAGAATCTCCTTAACGTTCAGTTATTTAGGAATGCTTGAATGGCCGGCGCAGGGTAGGCATACCTACCATTCTCTCGTCGGCCGCACCCACCTCTGCGGACGGCGCTTCCCTCCCTTTCTCCTTGGGGAGGGGAGCTTTCACATCCCCCTGTCCGAGAGAGACAACCATGCACGCCATTTTGAAGAAGGCCACGCTCGCTGCAGCGCTGGCTACCGTTTCGCTGTCTGCCCATGCATTCGACGCCGACATCAAGGTCTGGGCCAACGTCGATCCGACCCTGGCCTTGCTCAAGGCCGATGGCACCGCGCTGGATTCGGTCGTCAACATGGTCCACAACCCGGTCAGTGGCCTGGTGCCGTGGTCGCAGCAGGTGCGCATCTACTCCAACGATGAAGACAAGGACATCGAAGTGCGCGTCGGCGGCACGCCGCAGCTGCTCAACACCGATGGCAGTGGCGCACCGGTGCCGCTGACCGTCAGCCTCAACGGCAAGGCGCTGACCGTGGCCGCGCAGGATTTCGCCGCCTCCGACCTGTTCGACGGCGCGCTGCCCGGCGCATCGATCCCGATGCCGCTGCGTATCGCGCAGACCACCCAGGCGCCGATCGCCAAGGGCGGTACCTACGAAGGCATCGTCACCATCGCCATGCAGCAGAAGACCACCAGCCCGTAAGGCGCCCGCGCCGGCCCGCTTGCCGGGCCGGCCGCTTCCGGTAACACCCCCATGAAATCTCCCGCACCCGCCGTCACCCGGTTGGCGCTAGCGCTCGCCCTGTCGTTGGCCACGCCCCTGGTCGCGGCGCGCGGCGTTCCCGCCGGTTTCGAGGATCTGGTCGAAGGCCAGACCGAACAACTCGAGGTACGCCTGTTCGGTCGTTCGACCGGGCTGGTGCCGGTGCGCGTAACCCTGGAACACGTGCAGCTGGAGTCCCCGGCCGAGGCGCTGCAGGCATTGCAGCTGCCCGCCGAGGCACAGGCCGCGTTGTTGCCCGCGCTGTCGCAGCCGCTGCCGCGCAACAGCCATCTGGCCTGCCGTTACGGCGGCGCCAGCGCCGGTTGCGGTTACATCGATCCCCCCGAGGAGCCCACCGCCGTGCGCGCGCTGTATGACGAAGGCGAGGGCGCCGTGCGCCTGTTCGTCGCCCGCCAATGGATTCCCGGCGAACCGGCCGCCGAGCGCTACCACCAGGTCAGCGCCAATGCCGAAAACGCCTTCCTGCACCAGCACACGCTCAACGTCAGCGGCGGCCGCGGCTACCAGTCGCTGGCTGCGCAGGGCACGGGCGCGTTGGGCGTGTTACAGCGCGGGCACCTGTCCGCCGACTGGACCTTCAGCCAGCAGCACTACCGCGGCGGCCGCGCCAACCGTGACTTCCAGCTGGACAACGCCTACTACCGCCATGACCTGGGGCAGCAGCACTACCTGCAGGCCGGGCGCATGGACCGCCGCAACCTGAGCAGTCCGCAGGGCGGCACCTTCAGCTTCAGCATGCTGCCGATGGATCGCTTCCAGGGCCTGCGCCTGGGTACCACGCAGGCCTACGTGGATGCCGCCGCCGCCGTGCAGGCCACACCGCTTACCGTGCTGCTGGCGCGCGACGCACGCGTGGATGCCTTCGACGGAGAGCGCCTGCTGCAGACCTTCTACCTGCAGGCCGGCATCAACCAGCTCGATACGCGCCGGTTCCCGCTGGGCAACTACACCATCACCCTGCGTATCTACGAGGACGGCGTACTCGTGCGCAGCGAGGACGCGCCGTTCGACAAGGGCGGCGACTGGACCGACAGCAGCGTGCAGTGGTTCATGCAGGGCGGCCGCCGTAACGAGCGCCGCAGCGACCGTTTCAACGACGAGCTGGCAGCGATGGCCGGCGTGCGCGTGCCGGTATCGCGCAACGTGGCAGTGACGGCCGGTGTCGCCGATCTCGGCGGCTTCAGCTATGGCGAGCTGCGGCTGGACCTGCGCCATGTGTTCGCCACCCAGGAGATCCGCGGCACCTTCAGCGGCATGCACGGCAGCGATGGCAGCCGTGGTCAGCAGCATCAGCTTTCGTATCGTCGCCGCGCCTCGTGGAACGTGTACCACCAGCGCATGCGCGGCCGCGCCTGCCAGTTCGAGGACGACGCGCGCGACCGGCTCGGTTGTGCTGATTCGCTAAGCGCCTCGATGGCGCTGCCGGTGGCCGGCGGCAATGCGTATCTGGCCTACACCCGCCGCCAGACCTGGCGCGCAGGCAGCGTGCAGCCGGGGCTGGGGGATGATCCGCTGGCCGCGCTCGACCCGCTGTTGCCGCCATGGATTCCACAGCCCACGCGCGTGCCGCAGCTCAGCCGCACCTGGCAGGCCAGCTACAGCCGCAGCCAGCGCTGGGGCGAGTTCAGTGTCTCCAGCCGCATCGGTGTGTGGCAGCAGACCAGTGGCGGCGGCCTGCGCGATGGCCGTGACCGCGGCATCTATTTCAACGTCAGCCTCAACCGCCTGCAGCGCGGTGACCGCGGCAGTTCGCAGCGGCGCTACGGCCTGGATGTGCGCCAGCCGCAACATGCACGACCGGACATCAACTACAGCGCCGGCCAGACCCTGCGCCAGGAATACGAAGACCAGTACCGCGAAGTGTCCGGCGAACTACGCGGCAACAACAACGAACGCTACAGCGCCACGCTCAGCGGGCAGCTGCAGAACCGCATCGGCCAGACCGGTGCCACGGTATCGCGCTACCAGCACCAGGGCGGCAATGAAGTGGCGTACAGCGCCACCCACAGTTCCGGCCTTGCCATCGGCACACGCGGCCTGTACTGGGGCGCGGGCATCGGTGCCGATGCCGGGCTGGCAGTACAGGTGGATGGCACTGACGACCTGGACCTGACCGGCGTTGCCGCCGAACTGCAGGTGGGTGGACTGCGCCGGCAGCGCCTGAAGCTGGGCGAACGCCGCTTGCTGCCGGTTTCCGCCTACCAATCGCACCGCGCCGAAGTGCAGGACGCCAGCGCACTGGACAGCATCGCGGCCGTGCGCGTAAGCGGCGTGGGCGGCGCGCGCCCGTTGTTCCTCTCGCCCGGGCGGCTGGTGCGCATGCCGGTGCCGATTGAAGTGACCTACACCTTCATCGGCAACGCCCACGACATCGCCGGTGCACCGCTGCGCGGCGCCCGCATTCTCAACGCGCCGGTGCCCGGCACCGGCAGCAACGGAGGCTTCGTGGCCGACTTCCCACGACGCGAAAAGACCCTGTACCTGCTGCAGGACGACCGGCTGCTGCACTGCCCGCTGCAGGTGCGCGAGCGACGCAGCGTGGTGATGCTGGTGGGCACTGTGCAGTGCGAACCGCTGGCCGTAGCGCAGCTGCCGGCCGACATCCGCCACCAGGCGCGGGTGACGCGCCTGCTGCAGGAGCAGGCATTGATTGCCGCCACGCCGCAGACGGCAGCAGCGGGAGGTGCGCTGTGAACCGCCGGGTGTGGTGGGTGATGGCAGTGTTGTGTGCGCTGGTGGTGCTGGCGCCGCGGGCGATGGCGCAGCGGCCGCCGGAGACGCATCCGACGAGTGAGCATCGCGACATCGTGATGAGCTGGGATCGCTCTGCGATGCCTGGGGATATCGAGTTGTGGGCGCCGAGGACTGTGCTTGGCTATGAGACAAGTTCGACGCGCTACGGAACGCTGCATCTGACTTGCCGGTCGTCAACAGACGCAGCTCAAGGGCGGTGCCCTACTGTCGGCAATGAGCTCGATACAGGAAGGGGCGCGGTGACGCTTCGTGCCACCGAGAAGCGTTCGGGATTGGTTGAGGAAATACAGCTTCTTGGTTTTCTCGCGAGAGCAATGCCTGGGCGAGCTTGTTCAGTTGACTACTGGAACCAGGCAGAGCTTCCGCCATGGTCTTCCTCTTCAGCTGAGTGTGGGCAGGAGTGGCCGATAGGCACAGGCGCCCATTTGGAGTTGCCGAGTTCCGAGCTTGAAAGACTTGTGGCCGGAACATGGGAGGCAGTTGCTTTCCTTGACCTTCATGAAAGTGTCAACGGCCCAGTGCTCGCGACCTACTCGTTCAAGTTCGACTTCACCATCACCGACTACAACGCAGTCTCCATCTACTTCCCGCTGTTCGATCAGGTCACGCCACACGTCGGCTTGAACCTGCAGTACGACCCGCTCGCACAGACCGTCGGGGGCCGAACTCAACTCGACATGTGCCTGTACGACGGACTGGGCTCGCAGAGCCAGTACCTGGGCGTCACCGTGCGCGACAGCGGGCCACGTCCTCCGGGGCCTTCCGGCTACTCGGTCTGGCACACCGATGGCGGCAGTGATGCCACGCAGCGTGTGGACTACACCATCACCCTCGATCACAACGGCAGCGCCTTGCCCATGCGCAACGGTGTTGAGCAACTGCTGCACGGCATCGATACCGCAAAGCTGCGCCTGGTGCTGCTGCCCGGCATGACGCAGCCGGTGTTCTGCGTGCCCACGCCACTGACGCTGGATACCCCCCGCGTGCCGGTCAGCAGCAAACGCCCCGGCTACTACGACGGCGATCTCAAGGTGGAACTGCGCGTTCCCACTGTCACGCCCTGATTCCCATGGAGCCCCCGATGAAGCCTCTCATTCGCTGCCTGCTTCCCTTGTCGCTGCTGATGGCGGTGCCTGCCCACGCCAACCTCACGGTGCATCCCATGCGCACGTCGGTGGACGTGAAGAAGGGCGCACAGATCCGGATCTATTCGCAGTCCACCCTGCCGCAGTACGTACAGGCCTCGATCAAGCGCATCGTCAATCCGGCCGGTACAGAAGAACACGAGGTCGAGGTCGAGCCCGGCGAAGCGGCCATCGCCATCACGCCCGGCAAGTTCGCGCTGGCCGGTGGTGGCAATCGCCTGATCCGGGTGATTCCGCTGCAGCCGGTCGAGAAGGAAACCGCCTACCGCGTGTACTTCGAAGGCGTGCGTGGCCCTGAAGGGATCGAACGCGCAGGCGAGGGTGAGCGTGCACAGGCCAACATCGGCGTCAGCCTGGTCTGGGGCGCGCTGGTCAATGTGCTACCCGCGCAGCCTGCCATGGCGGTACAGGTGGAAGGCAATCGCCTGCGCAACACCGGCACGGTGCGCGTGGGCATCACCAGCATCGCCGATTGCGATGGCGCGCGCTGCACCGCGCACGACGTGTCGCGCAGCCTGTACCCGGGCAGCGCGCTGGAACTGCCGTTCCCCGTGCAGCCGGGACACACGTTGCAGATGCGTTACCGCCTGACCCGCGATGGCTATCGCGAGCACGTACAGACCCTGGCGCCCAGCGCCGGTTGATTCCCCAGCCCCGCCAGCGGCGCTGGTGGGGTTCTTTCTGACATCCCTGTTAAGGAGATCCAATGAATCGTATCTATCGTCGGCTATGGAACCGCGTTCGGCAGTGCTGGGTGGTTACCAGTGAACTTGGGCGGGCGCGCCGAAGACCAGGCGAGGCCGGACGGGCAGGCGCCGGCATGGTTGTGCTTCTGCTTTCGGCGTCGTCCGGCGTATCGGCCGCAGACCATTTGAGCACTGTGGGCGAAAGTACATTTCGTGATCCTATCGTGTCTCTCACTTCACCCTTCAGTCTGTGGGCGGACTTCGAATTCCTGGGCCCGAAGGACCAGCCCTTCAGAAGTTCAGCTGAAGAACCCGTGCGTGGAGTCATTGCAGGCGCAGGCTATCCACCCACTGTCCATCAAGCTGTTGCTGGAAGATCGTCGATTTCCTACGGGACCCTCATAACCCTCGAGGGCAACTATGCAACTGCCATCGGAACATCCTCAACGGTCAAGGGAGACATGGGTACTGCGCTGGGAATGGGCGCGTATGTCAGTGGCATAGACTCGACGTCCTTGGGGGGCACCGCGGTGGTGAAGGGGGACAAGGGGGTTGCTATTGGACGTGCTGCGCAGGTAGTGACAGGTGCTGGCATTGGTGGAATCGCGCTTGGTGCAAGTGCTCATGCTGGATCGGAAGGATGGACGGGGGCGATTGCCATCGGTGGTACTGCACGAGCTGGCTATGACAGCGTGGCCATAGGATACGAAGCTACGGCCGAAGCTGAAGGATCATTCGCGCTGGGTAGAGGCGCTCGTGCAACATCCACTGACTCCTTCGCATTCGGGAAAGGCGCCGCAACAGCGGGTCTTGGCGCCACCGCAATGGGCGGCTCTGCAAATGCCAGCGGTACCGGGGCGATAGCGATCGGACGTACATCGTCCGTAACGGGCGAGTACGGAATTGCGCTCGGTTATGAAGCCAAGACCCAAAGCACGCACGCAACCGCAGTGGGCAGTCGGGCCAATGCCGCAGGAATTGGCGCAACCGCCTACGGCAACTCGTCATATGTGAGCGGACGTAATGGTATCGCCGTGGGCAGTGGCTCACGTGTTGACAGCGGAAGCTCGGAGGGTGCCATCGCCATCGGTTCCGATTCCCGTTCCGGGGCCAATGGCTACAACGGTGGCGTCGCGTTGGGAGGCAGGGCGAACGCCAGCCACGATAGTGTAGCCATCGGCTACGAAGCTGCTACGCGAGCAAACAACGCGGTTGCGCTGGGGCGCGGCTCGATTGCGTCCGAGGCCAATACGGTCTCAGTGGGGACCAGTGGCGCCAAAAGGCGCATTGTGAATGTGGAGGACGCGCGCCTGTCGACCACCAGTACCGATGTGGTTACCGGCAAGCAGCTCAATTCCACCAACACCAACGTGACCAGAGCCCAGACCGCTGCCGATGCAGCGAAGACGACAGCCGCGGCAGCACAGTCCGCGGCCAACACAGCCAATACCAATGCCAACACAGCTCTGGCAAAGGTCAATGCGGTCAGCGGCTTGGTCAGCCAGGTATCAGCAAGTGGCAACGTAAGGCTGGGTGGCGAGAACACCGGCACTGTGCTGGACGTACGCAACAAGTCCAATGCTGTTCGCGCCATCACCGGTCTGAAGGATGGAGCGCTGAGCACGACCAGCACCGAGGCGGTGACGGGTAAGCAGCTCAACGCCACTAATGCGAATGTCAGCAAGGCGCAGGCTGCTGCCGATGCAGCGGCTGCGCGGCTGAATGCCAGTGCCGTGGCACTGGGCGCGGGAGCTGTCGCGGAGCAGGCCAGCTACGGCATCAGCACGGCACTGGGCAACAACGCCAAAGCCTACAACGGCAAGAGCGTCGCCATGGGCGCGGACGCTCGCGCGACGGTGGATGACGCGGGTAACAAGATCAGTGGCAACGCAGGTGTGTCCATTGGTGCCGGCACCCGCAGTGGCAACGGTGCGGTGGCACTTGGACTGGACGCTGTGGCAACGGGTGACCGTGGTATTGCGGTCGGTCATGAGGCGTCCGGCAAGGGCACGCACGCCACTGCGCTGGGCTTCCAGAGCAACGCGTCGGCCAACCAGGCCACGGCGGTCGGGCGCGGCGCCGTAGCCAGCAGCCTGTATGCCTCCGCACTGGGTAATCAGGCGAGTGCTACGGCGCAGAGCGCGTTGGCCCTCGGTGATCGCGCCAGTGCGACACATGCGGGCGCGGTTGCGCTCGGCAATGGCTCAGCCACGACTGCCACCAATCAGGTGTCGGTGGGCAATGGCTCGTTGAAGCGCAAAGTGGTCAACGTGGCCGATGCCGCCTTGAGTACGTCCAGCAGTGAAGCGGTGACCGGCAAGCAGCTGCATGCCACCAACACCAGCGTGGCTTCTGTGAAGGCGACCGCGGACGGTGCGCAGGCGCGCGTGGCGGTACTGGATGGCCTGGTGGGGCAGGTATCGGCAAGTGGAAACGTGCGGCTGGGCGCAGACAACACCGGTACCGTCGTCGACGTGGCCAACAAGAGTGGTGCCAAGCGCAAGCTCCAGAATCTGGCCAATGGCGTGCTCAGTACGTCCAGCACGGATGCAGTAACCGGGCAGCAGCTCAATGCCACCAATAGCGAAGTGGCCAGCGTGCGCACCGCCGCAACCGCGGCGAAGACGGCGGCCGATGCCGCCCGCGGCGTGGCCGATGGCGCTGTGCAGAAGGCTGATGCCTTGGGCGGACTGGTGGGCCAGGTGTCTGCCAGTGGCAACGTGCGTCTGGGTGCGGAGAACACTGGGACCATCGTGGATGTCGCGAACAAGACAGGAGCCAAGCGACGCATCTATAACATTGCCAACGGCACGCTGAGTGCGGGCAGCACCGATGCGGTGACTGGCCAGCAGCTGTTTGCGACCAATACCACGCTGGAGACGCAGCGACAGGCTTTGGCTGGGCATGCGCAGCAGCTGACGGATCAGGACGGGCGTATCACCGACAACCGGATCGAGCTGGATGCGCTGCGTACGGACTTCGATAACTTCGATCCGGATCTGGATGGCGTGGTCAAGTTCAGTGCTGATCGTCGCCTGGTGGACATGGAAGGTGCGCGCGTATCGGGGGTGGCAGCGGGGGATATCAGTTCTGCCGCCAGTACGGATGCGGTGAATGGCGGGCAGTTGTTTGCGACCAATGTCCGAGTTAGTGAGCTCGAGCGCAAAGGGCGATTCCTGAGCGTTGGTTATGACGATGAGAGCATTGATGCAGATGCCGGTCTGCTTGGGGTTGCGTTGGGCGATTCGGCAAAAGCCTCGTTGGGTTCTGAGGGCGGAGTGGCAATAGGAAGTTTTGCGGTTGCAGGTGCGTTCAACTCAGTCGCGATAGGAAGAGGTGCGGTTGTCGCAGAGGGCGCAGAAAGAGGCTTTGCGTTGGGAGTCGGTTCCAACGTGTATGCAAAAGAAGGCGTCGCTTTTGGTGCATTGAGCCGTGTCGTAGCGGGCGCTGATGGAGCAGTGGCACTGGGTTCCTATTCAATCGCAACCGAAGCAAATACTGTTTCAGTGGGGAACGGCTCTGTAAAGCGGCGCCTGGTGAACCTTGATCGTGGCATTTCCGATCACGATGCGACCACCATTGCGCAGCTCAACGAAGCTCTTGCTGGACTCGGTGGCGGTGCAGGCCTGGATGCTTTCGGGAACGTTGTTGGGCCTGCCTATAGCGTGCAAGGTGGCAAGCAGGACAATGTGGGAGACGCGCTGGCTGCACTCGATGGTGCAGTGGTCAGGTCCGGTAGCCGTGTAGAGAGCATCGAAGGCCAGTTGCGTGCGATGTTCCAACAGTCGCCCTCGACCCGGGCGGATGGAATTGGTCAACTGAATCTGGCAGGTCCGCAAGGTATGGTTCTGTCGAATCTTGCCGATGGGCGTATTGCTGCAGGTAGCCGTGATGCGGTGACTGGTAGCCAGCTGTATGCAGCCAAGCAGGATATCGCTCGAAACAGGAGCGAACTGAACGCACTGCTTGATGCAGGCACATCTGGTGCCTCAACTGCCGAGTACGCATACAGCGTGATCGACTACGGCGGTGCAACTTTGACCGGTGTATCAGATGGCGACCTGTCATCTGCAAGCAGAGACGTTGTGAACGGTGGGCAGCTGTTCTCCACCAACATGCGCGTGCGAAAGCTGGAGCAGACAGGGCGTTTTCTGAGCGTCGGTTTTGACAGTCTGAGCAATGATGCCGAGGCCGGTTTCCTCGGAGTCGCATTGGGCGATTCTGCAAAGGCGTCCGTCGGTTCTGAGGGTGGTGTGGCCATCGGGAGCTATTCGATTGCAGGTGGGCATAGCTCGGTTGCACTTGGCCGGGGATCGTACGTGGCCGATTCTGCTGAGAGAGGGTTTGCCCTGGGCGTTGGTTCGAATGTCTACGCGAATGAGGGCGTGGCCTTCGGCGCGCTGAGTCGTGTGGTAGCAGGCGCTGATGGAGCGCTAGCGTTGGGGTCCTACTCAATCGCGACCGAATCGAATACGGCTTCATTCGGCAACGGGTCGGTTAAGCGGCGTCTGGTGAACCTTGGTCGTGGCACTGGTGGGCATGATGCAGTCACCGTGGCACAGCTGAGAGAGTCGCTCACTGCACTCGGGGGTGGTGCGCTTATCGATGAAAATGGTCGTGTTGTCGCCTCCGTCTACAACGTACAAGGCGGTACGCAGAACAACGTCGGGGATGCCCTTTCCGCACTTGATGGCGCGGTGGTCAAATCTGATAGTCGCATGGACCGCGTCGAAACCCAGCTCCGTTCGGTATTTCAGGAAACGCCCTCCACCCGCAGCGACGGCACCGCCCAGCTCACCCTGGCGGGCGCCAACGGCATGGTCATCTCCAACGTGGCCAACGGCCTGATCGCGGCCGGCAGCCGCGAGGCGGTCAACGGTGGCCAGCTGCACGCTGTGCAGCAGCAGCTCAATGGCCGCATGGATGGTCTGGAGCAGCGCGTGGATGGCCAGCCGCAGTCGCGTGCATTGGCTACGGCTTCGGCCGCGCCCACCGAACAGGTCACGCCGACGCCGGAAGCCAGTGATTCGCCGCAGGTGGCCTCGGCAGGCGAGGGCACGTCGCCTACGCCGCAGCCGAAGACGAAGCAGGACGACACGCCGTCGCCCACGCCACAGGTCGATACCGCTGAACTGGAGAAGATGCTGGCTCGCGCCAACGAGTACACCGATGGTGCCATCAGCAACTTCGAGCGTCGCCTGGACAAGATGGACAAGCGCTTCAACCGCATGGCGGCGATGAGCAGTGCGCAGACGGCCATGGCCATGAACACCGCTGGCTTGGCCACCTACAACCGACTCGGCGCGGGCGTGGGCTACGCCGAGGGCGAGTCGGCCATGGCGGTGGGTTATCAGCGCGTGCTCAACGACAAGGGCTCAGCCACCTTCAGCCTCAATGGTGCATTCACCAACAGCGGTGAACGCAGCATGGGCGTGGGTGTGGGCATCGGCTGGTAAGCCATGGCGCCCCGGTGTGGTGCGCGTAACGAGCCCCGCCGCGCCGGGGCCATTGCAGAGGAAATTGCGATGTACAGCTTCATGAGCCGCTTCATGACCTACCGGCGCTACTACGTCTGGCGCGCCCGCATCCGCTACGTCACCCACGACATGGATACGTGGACGCTGGCGTGCCTGATGCTGATGATCTGCATGGGGTTGATGGTGTGGGGGTTCTGGCGCGTGGTGAACGTGCCGCAGCCGCGCATCCATCCGGAAGCCGCTGCCGTGCGGGTGGAAGTTCTGACCGACGAGGCGATCCATCGCATCGTGCTGGTACGCCACGGCGGCACGACGCCGGGTCATCCCTTCTACAGCGCCGCGGAGATCCGCGGCAGCACCCAGCGCACGCTGCGGGTGCGGCAGACGCTGCAGGACCCGGTAGCGATGAAGCTGCAGGCGGACATGTACGCGGACATCGCCGACTACATCAACGCTACCGGTGCCTGCATGCCTTTTCCCTGCCGCCGCGTGAGTTTCCGTATCGAACAGCTGCAGCGGTCGGGGCACGAGAGTGCTGTACGCAACAAGGCGCTGGCCGAGATCCTGCAGGTGCCGTGGTACCTGGTGCCGAATCTTGATGGCGAACGCATGCGCGTGCGCAGTGGCTGGGCGGATGATTTCCAGGACGTGTACTCGCACGCCTGGAACCTGCATGACCTGCAGAAGATGCATGCGCGCATGATGGCCGAGTACCCGTACCGTGCCGCAGTGCCGTGGCTGGCACGATTGGCAACCCCGTCCGAAGAAAAGCTGATCTTCCCGTAGAGCCGAGCCATGCTCGGCTGCTCTCCGCGCAGATCGCGGCAGCACCGAGCCGAGCATGGGCTCGGCTCTACGCCGGTCATCCGCCGATATAGGCGGTGATCTCCATTTCGGCCAACAACTGCCGCAACTGCGTGGCCGATGCCCGGCGCATGGGCTTCTCATCCACCGGCGACAGCGGCGCCTGGCGCAGGGCGTCGTAGGGCAGCACGGCCAGGTCGAAGGTCAGTTCTTCGGCGCTGAACACCCACACCGGCACGTCCATGTTGCGCTCGCGGTCGAGCCGCAGGCGCCGCGTGCGCGATTCAGCGGGGATGCGGTGCTCGTCCAGGAAGCGATGCACCGCCTCAGGGTCGTCGCTGTGCAGGTGCAGCTGCACGGGGCTGTTGGCGTCGGCGGTGCCGTCCAGCACGGGGCCGGCCAGGCGCGGCGAGAACCCGTGCAGGAACTCCAGCGCGCGCAACGCGGACTCGCGCCGCCGCTGCAGCTCGTTGCCGTGTTGGGGGCCGGAGAACAGCCGCTGGTACTCGCGCAGGGCCTGTTCGATCTCGACGTTGCGGGGCAGCGAGGCATCGTCGTGGATGCCAAGACGGCTGGCGGCCTTGAGCTTGGCCTGGTGGAAGTCGCGGATTCCGCCTTCGGCCATCAGCCGGGCGGCTTCGTGGGCGAGGCGATGACGCCGTTCGCGGGTCTGGCTGGCAGCATGCTGGTGAGCGCGGTGCATGCGATGACTCCCTGTTGCGACCTGGCTACAGACTAGCGCAGGCATGTGACATCTGCGTGGGTATTTAACGGAGGTGCCAACGAGGGTTGGCGTTTACCCGAGCAAGAGGGTGCCGTTGATGCTGTAGAGCCGAGCCTATGCTCGGCTGCTCTACCGAGGGCCCCCGGAGCCGAGCATGGGCTCGGCTCTACAAAGGGCAGTGCCAACCAACGGTTGGCACCCACCGCACCTGCACCTTTAGAAGATATCGAACGCGGCGGCGTCGGCCTGCGGGGTGCTCTGCAGGTTGAGGTCGTAGTCGGTCAGGCGGTCCATATCTTCCACCTTCACCCATTCCACCGCGCCGTTGAGGGTGGCCTGGACCATGCCGCTCGGCGGTTCGTTCTGCGCGATCGGGGTGTCCTTCAGCGCGGTGCGCATGTAGTCGATCCAGATCGGCAGGGCCGCCTTGCCACCGTATTCGCGGTAGCCCAGCGAGCGGAAGTCGTCGCGGCCCACCCACACGGTGGTCACGTACGGGCCGCCGAAGCCGGAGAACCAGGCATCGCGGTGGTCGTTGGTCGAGCCGGTCTTGCCGCCCACGTCCTCGCGGCCGAGCACCTTGGCCTGTGCGCCGGTGCCGCGCTGGACCACGTCGCGCATCATCGACACCAGCTGGTACGCGGTGCGGGCGTCGATCGCACGCGGTGCCGTACGCGCGTCCGGGTTGACCGGTGCGGCCGGCGTTTCGGTCTTGGCTTCCGGCTTGGCGGCGGCGGTGGCGTCAACCTTGGGGGCCGGAGCGCCGAAGTTGAAGCCGTCCACCACCTGGTTCACCGGCTGGTCGCTGCTGCCTGCGCAGTCGCGGCAGGCCATCGCCGGGTTCTCCTTGAACACCAGGTTGCCATCGCGGTCGTTGACCTGGTCGATCAGCCAGGTGTCCACGCGCGAGCCGCCATTGGCGAACACGGCATAGCCGCGAGCGACCGACAGCGGCGTCAGCGAGGCGGTACCCAGCGACATCGACAGGTTCGGCGGCAGCTCGGATTCGGCAAAGCCGAACTGGCTGATGTACTTGCGCGCGTAGTCCACGCCCATGCCATCAAGCAGGCGCACCGAGACCAGGTTGCGTGACTGCACCAGCGCTTCACGCAGGCGCATCGGGCCACGGAAGCCACCACCGTCGTTCTGCGGCGCCCAGGTCTTGCCGCGGCGGTCGCGGAACACGACCGGTGCGTCGAGCACGATCGAGGCCGGGTTGTAACCCTTGTCGAAGGCGGCCGCATAGACGAACGGCTTGAAGCTCGAACCCGGCTGGCGACGGGCCTGGGTGGCACGGTTGAACTTGTTGCCGGAGAAGCTGAAGCCACCGACCAGGGCCTTCAGTGCGCCGCTGTGGGCGTCCAGCGAGACCAGCGCGGACTGGCCGCGCGGCAGCTGGTCGAGCAGCCACTCGCCTTCCTTGGCACCGGCGCGCACGCGCACGATGTCGCCGCGCTGTACCAGCTTGGCCGGGCTCTTGTTGGCCCACTTGGCGGCACCGGCCGGCAGCACGATCTCGCTGCGGTTGGCCAGCACCACGGTGGCGCTGCCGTCGGCGCCGGTGCTGGCGACGATGGCCGGCAGCAGGCCGGCCTGGCCGAACATGCCGCGCAGGTGTTCGGCCAGTGCAGCGGCGTCATCGCCGGCACCCAGCTGTACCTGCTTCTCCACGCCGTGCCAGCCGTGGCGATGGTCGTACAGCAGCAGGCCGTCGCGCACCGACAGGTTGGCCGCGGTCTGCAGGGTAGAGTCGATCGTGGTGGTGACGTGGTAACCCTTGTTGACCACGTCGCCGCCGAAGCGGGCGATCATTTCCTGGCGCACCAGCTCGGCCACGTACGGGGCATCGACCTGCACCGGTGGCTCGTGCGCGGTGGCGTGCATCGGCACGGCCTTGGCCGCGTCGGCCTCGGCCTGGCTGACGAACTTCAGGTCGGCCATGCGCTGCAGCACATAGTTGTCACGGCGCTGGCGGGCGCGCTCCGGGTTGGAGATCGGGTTGCCCGAGGACGGGAATTTGGGGATGCCGGCCAGCGAGGCCATCTCGTCCAGGTCCAGCTCGTTCAGTTTCTTGCCGTAGTAGAACTCGGCGGCGGCGGCCACGCCGTAGGCGCGGTTGCCGAAGAAACTCTTGTTCAGGTACAGCTCGAAGATCTCGTCCTTGCTCAGCTCGGACTCGATCTTGCGCGCCAGCAGGATCTCGGCCAGCTTGCGGGTATAGCTGTACTCGGAGCTGAGGAAGAACTGGCGGGCCACCTGCTGGGTGATGGTGGAGCCACCGGGCACGCGCTTGTCGTTGGTGGTGGCCAGCAGCCACACCGCGCGACCGATGCCCTTGTAGTCCACGCCGCCGTGCTCGTAGAAGCGGGCATCCTCGGTGGCCAGGAACGCCTGCTTCAGCTTCTCCGGCACGTCCTTCATGGTGATGGGGGTACGCCGGGTCTCACCGAACACCGCCATCAGCTTGCCGTCGGCAGCGTAGACGTACATCGGCTCCTGCATTTCCACATCGCGCAGGGTCTGCACGTCGGGAAGCTTGGAAGAAACGGCGTAGTACAGGCCGCCAACGGCGGCCGCTCCGACCAGCGCCAGGACCAGGACAACAAGGAAGATCCAGCGCAGCCAGCGGCGGAGACGGGTCATCGGTGTCAGATTCCGATTGCGAATTTCGTGGTCGCAGAGTATAGATTACGCAAGGTGGCGGCTGGGGCCGGCACTGGGGAGTGCAAGGGGACGCCAGGGGCTGCGTGTTCATCCTGTGAGGGATGTCACAGCAGGGCGGTTGCCATTTGCTAAGAATACGTTATTAATGCGCGGACGCAGCTCTTGCGTCCAAGTGCCCGTCGGCAGGGGAGAAACCGTGGGGCTCATCCCAAAAAGTCAGTCGCCGCTCATTGGCGTCGACATCAGTTCGACTGCGGTAAAGCTGTTGCAGCTTTCCCGCAGCGGCAACCGTTTCCGTGTGGAACATTACGCCGTGGAACCGCTGCCGCCGAATGCGGTGGTGGAGAAGAACATCGTCGAAGTGGAGGCCGTGGGAGAGGCCATCCGCCGGGCGATGAACCGTTCCGGCAGCAAGGCCAAGCTGGCCGCTGCGGCCGTGGCCGGCTCGGCGGTGATCACCAAGGTGATCCCGATGCCGGCCGACCTGGACGAGAACGACATGGAAGCCCAGATCGAGCTGGAAGCGGTCAACTACATTCCGTATCCGATCGAGGAAGTGAACCTGGACTTCGAGGTGATCGGGGCGATCCCGAACAACCCGGAAATGGTCCAGGTGCTGCTGGCTGCCTCGCGTTCGGAAAACGTTGAACTGCGCCAGTCCGCGCTGGAACTGGGCGGCCTGCAGGCCAAGGTGATGGACGTGGAGGCCTTCGCGGTCGAGAACGCCTTCGCCCTGGTGGCCAGCGAGCTGCCGGTTTCGGCCGAGGGCGTGGTTGCGCTGGTCGACATCGGCGCCACCATGACCACCCTCAACGTACTGCGCGGTGGCCGCAGCCTGTACAGCCGCGAACAGGTGTTCGGTGGCAAGCAGCTGACCGATGAGATCATGCGCCGCTATGGCCTGAGCTACGAGGAAGCTGGTCTGGCCAAGCGCCAGGGCGGGCTGCCGGAAAGCTACGAGATGGAAGTGCTGGAGCCGTTCAAGGAAGCCACGGTCCAGCAGATCAGCCGCCTGCTGCAGTTCTTCTACGCGGGCAGTGAATTCAACCGGGTCGACCACATCGTGCTGGCTGGCGGCTGTGCTGCCCTTGCAGGCCTGCCGGAGATGGTCGAGGAACAGCTGGGCGTGCCGACCGTGGTCGCCAACCCGCTGGCACAGATGACCCTGGGGCCGAAGGTGCAGGCGCACGCGCTGGCCCAGGACGCCCCCGCGCTGATGATCGCGACCGGTCTGGCGCTGAGGAGCTTTGACTGATGGCACGCATCAATCTATTGCCCTGGCGCGCCGAACGGCGCAAGCAACGCCAGCGCGAGTTCGGCATCATGCTGGGTATGGCCGCCCTTGGTGGCCTGCTGCTGTCGCTGTTGATCTGGTTCTACTACGACATGCAGGTCAGCGGGCAGAGCGATCGCAATGCCTACCTGCAGACCGAGATCGACAAGGTCAAGGAGCAGAACAAGGAAATCGACCGCCTTGACGAGCAGAAGAATCGATTGCTGGCCCGCAAGGCCGTGATCGAGCAGCTGCAGGCCAAGCGCTCGCAGATGGTCCACCTGTTCGATGCGCTGGTCCGCACCATCCCCGATGGCGTGGTGCTCACCGCCCTGCAGCAGGAAGGCGACGTGTTGACCCTGGAAGGCCGCACCCAGTCCAACGCCCGTGTCTCGGCCTACATGCGCAACCTGGAAGTCTCTGGCTGGATGACCAATCCGGAGCTGGCGATCATCGAGGCGCGTGAGCCGGACAAGGACAAGGAAGGGCGCGCGACCGGCCCGGTGGCTGACATCAAGGCGTTGCCGTACGTGTTCAAGGTCAAGGTCAAGCTGCCCGCGCAGAGCGAGGAAGCAGCGAGCACTCCAGGCCTGAACCCTGATGGCAGCGTGGCCGGCACCGCGCCGGTGGTACCGGCCGTCGCACCGCTCAGCGCAGGGCCCGACGCGGTAGCGCCGGCTGCTGCCGCACCGGCGCCGGGATCGACGCCGGCACCGGCAGCCACGCCTGCAACTCCTCCGGCACAGGCCCCAGCACCGGCGGCAGCACCCGCACCCAAGCCTGAGGGTAGCCGCCTGGCGCAGCCGCCGCAGGCCTTCCACGCCCCGCTGCAGGGGGATCGCGCATGAGCAAGAAAGTCGACATCAAGAACCTGGATTTCAACGACATCGGCAACTGGCCGCAGCAGGCCAAGATCGTCTTCTGCACGTTGCTGGCCGTGGTGATCATGTTCGTGGCGTGGATGCTGCTGATCAGTGGCAAGCGCGAGGAACTGGCCGGTCTGGAGTCGCGGGAAACCGAGCTGCGTGCCGAGTTCACCAAGGAACAGGAACGCGCGGTCAACCTGGAACCGTTGAAGCAGCAGCTGTCACAGATGGAGCAGGTCCTGCAGCAGATGCTGCGGCAGCTGCCGAGCAAGACCGAGATGCCTGACCTGATCATCGACATTTCGCAGACCGCGCTGTCCAGCGGCCTGGCCAACGAGCTGTTTGAACCCGAACAGGAGCAGATCAAGGAGTTCTACGCCGAGAAGCCGATCAAGCTGCGGATGGTGGGTAGTTACCATCAATTCGGCGCCTTCGTCAGCGGCGTGGCCTCGTTGCCGCGGGTGGTGATCCTGACCATGCACGACATCAACCTCAAGCCCAAGGACAAGACCGGCGGCAACATCCGTGCCGGTGCGCTGGAACTGTCCGGTACGGTCAAGACCTACCGTTACCTGGATGAGGCCGAGGTCGAGGAACAGCAGAAGGCTGAAGCGGGCAAGGAGGCGAAGAAGTGATCCGTTCCTTCATTGCACGTGGTGGGATGGCGTTGACGGTGCTGCTGCTGGCCGCCTGCGGCCGCGGCGTGACCAGCACGCCGGGTGATGCACCCAACCTGGAAAAGTGGGTCGAAAGCGAGCGTGCGCGACCGGCGCAGCCGCTGGAGCCGCTGCCGGTGATGCAGCAGTTCGAGACCTTCGAGTATTCCGCGCAGGGCATGCGCGATCCGTTCACCGATGCCTGGACCAACCCGCAGCAGGGGAATGGGGGACTGCGGCCAGATCCGAACCGGCGCAAGGAGCCGATGGAAGGCTTCCCGCTGGACGCGCTGGACATGGTCGGCACCATCGGAACAGGCGCCGGCACCGTGGCGCTGGTGATGGGGCCGGACAAGGTGACCTACCGGGTGCGTCCCGGCGGTTACCTGGGGCAGAGCGACGGGCGGGTCACCGCGGTCTTCGAAGACCGCGTGGAGCTGATCGAACTGGTGCCGGATGGCGCGGGTGGCTGGCTGGAACGTCCAGCAACGCTCGCGCTGGAAGATCAATGATCGTTTACTGGGGATAGCACGATGACCTTTCACCAAGCCAAGGGGCTGCGTCCCATCCGGCGCTCTACCTTGAACCGCATCAGCGCGCTGGGAGTCGCGTTGATGCTGGCCTGCGCTCCGGCGCTGGCCGCCGCACCGTCGGAAAAGCCGACCGGCACTGCGCTGGCGGCGACGCCGGCCGCTGCGCCGGCAGGCCTTTCGGTCGCACGCATCGACTTCAAGCGTGGCGATGACGGCGCGGGCCGCCTGATCCTGCAGTTCGACGGCCAGGGCGCCATGCCTGACCTGCGCAGCCAGGGCAACAGCGTGGTTGTCGATGTCGGCAACGCACGCCTGCCGGCCAATCTGCAGAAGCCGATGAACGTCACCGACTTCGCCACCCCGGTGCAGCGCATCGACGCCAAGCCGTCCGGGGCCGGCACCCAACTGGTGCTGAGCACCGGCGGTCCGGTCGAGTCATTGGCCTACCAGAGTGGCAACGAGTATGTGGTGGAGATCAGCCCGCGGCAGGCCCAGGCCGCCGTTGGTGCCGTCACTGCCGGCAGCGTAACCCAGGCCGCCAAGGGCGTGCCGCAGCGCGGCTACGCCGGCAAGCCGGTGACCTTCAACTTCCAGGACGTGCCCGTGCGCACCGTGCTGCAGTTGATTGCCGAAGAGTCGAATCTGAACGTGGTGGCCTCTGATTCGGTGCAGGGCAATGTGACCCTGCGCCTGGTCAACGTGCCGTGGGACCAGGCGCTGGATATCGTGCTGCGTGCCAAGGGCCTGGACAAACGCCGTGACGGCAGCGTGGTGTGGGTTGCGCCGCAGTCCGAGCTGGCCAAGTTCGAGCAGGAGAAGGAAGACGCGCGCATCGCGATCGAGAACCGCGAAGATCTGATGACCGACTACGTCCAGATCAACTATCACAGCGCCACACAGATCTTCAAAGCACTGACCGAGGCCAAGGGCATCGGCGGTTCCGGCGGTGGCGGTGGCGGTGGTCAGGGTGGCAGCGGGTCGGCGTCGCAGGAAGACAGTGGTTTCCTGTCCGCGCGTGGCCGCATCGTCGCGGATGAACGCACCAACACGCTGATGATCAGCGACATCCCGAAGAAGATCGCGCGGATGCGCGAGCTGATCAACGTGATCGACCGCCCGGTCGACCAGGTGCTGATCGAGAGCCGCATCGTCATTGCCACCGATACGTTCGCCCGCGAACTGGGTGCCAAGTTCGGTGTCAGCGGCAGCCGCGACAACGTGTACTTCAGCGGCAACCTGGACGCCAACGCCAAGACCCGCCAGTCGCAGGTGGACGCCGACAACACCAACGCCAAAGCCGAGCGCGACTGGATCGCCGGTGGCCGCGTGGGCCCGCCGCCGGTGTCGGTGGGTTCGGCCATCACCCGCGGCCTGAACTGGAACCTGCCAGTGGCAGCGGCCAGTAATCCGGGCTCGCTGGCATTGTCGATCCTTAACGCGGGCTACCTGCTGGACGTCGAACTGTCGGCCATGCAGGAAGAATCGCGCGGCGAAGTGATCTCCAATCCGCGCGTGGTCACCACCAATCAGCGTGAAGCGTTGATCAAGCAGGGCAAGGAAATCGGCTATGTCACCATCAGTGGTGGCGGTGCCGGCGGTGCAGCTACCCCGAACGTGCAGTTCAAGGAAGTGGTGCTGGAGCTGAAGGTCACCCCGACGATCACCAACGACAACCGCGTGTTCCTCAACATGGCGGTGAAGAAGGATGAGGTCGAAAGCTACATCGTGCTGGAAGGCTACGGCCAGGTGCCCAACATCAACCGCCGCGAGGTCAATACCGCCGTGCTGGTGGAAGATGGGCAGACCGTGGTGATCGGTGGCGTGTATGAGTTCACCGACCGCAACAGTGTCAGCAAGGTGCCGTTCCTGGGCGATGTGCCCTTCCTCGGCAACCTGTTCAAGAAGCGCGGTCGCAACAAGGACAAGGCCGAACTGCTGGTGTTCGTGACCCCGAAGGTCCTGCGCGTGGCGCGCCAGAACTGAGACGTTGCACCTGTTGCATCCGACCGGGGCCGCCACGTGCGGCCCCGCGTCGTTTGCGCCAGTAAATCCACGCCATGCGTGGATGGGCGAGTAGATCCACGCCATTCGTGGATGGGCGAGTAGATCCACGCCATGCGTGGAGGCTGTTCAGCCGTTCTTGATGCCAGCAGCCGGACGGCCTGCGATGATGTGGGGAACCCGAGCCATCCTGCGCCGGTCAAAGGCCCCCATGAACCTGCCTCCGCCGATGCCCGAATCCATTTCTCCGCCGCCTGCCCCCGTCACCTCGCGCCTGCATGCGGCTTTCAGCGACCTGCGCGATGCACTGTCGGCCGAGATCGTCGGCCAGGCAGCGCTGGTCGAACGCCTGCTGATCGCCTTGCTGGCCGATGGCCACCTGCTGGTGGAAGGTGCGCCTGGCCTGGCCAAGACTACGGCCATCCGAGCGTTGGCGGCGCGGCTGGAAGCAGACTTCGCACGGGTGCAGTTCACGCCGGACCTGCTGCCTTCGGACCTGACCGGCACCGAGATCTGGCGTCCGCAGGAGGGGCGTTTCGAGTTCGTGCCGGGGCCGATCTTCCATCCGATCCTGCTGGCCGATGAGATCAACCGCGCGCCCGCCAAAGTGCAGTCCGCGCTGCTGGAAGCCATGGGCGAACGCCAGGTCACCGTCGGCCGCCACACCTATGCGCTGCCGTCGCTGTTCCTGGTGATGGCCACGCAGAACCCGATCGAGCAGGAAGGCACGTTCCCGCTGCCGGAAGCACAGCTGGATCGCTTCCTGATGCACGTACGCATCGGTTATCCCGACCAGGCGGCCGAGTCGGAAATCCTGCGGTTGGCCCGCGAGCGTGCCCGTGGTGCGCTTGGCGAGGCCACAGCGGCGCCGGAAAAACTGCCGATGCAGGATGTCTTCGATGCGCGCCGCGAGGTGCTGGAGCTGCACATGGCCCCCGCACTGGAGCGCTATCTGATCGAGCTGGTACTGGCCTCGCGCGACCCTTCGCGCTACGACGCCTCGCTGGCGCGCCGCATCGCCTGGGGCGCCAGCCCCCGCGGCTCCATCGCACTGGAACGGTGCGCACGGGCGCGGGCGTGGTTGGCTGGGCGTGATTTCGTCACACCCGACGACGTGCGTGCTGTGGCCGCCGATGTGCTGCGCCACCGGGTCCTGCCCAGCTATGAAGCCGTCGCCGAAGGGTGGGATGGTGAGCGCCTGGTGCAGGAGCTGCTGGCCCGGGTACCGGCACCCTGAGTGCGCGCATGACCGGCACGACCAACGGACCTGCTCCGGGTACCAGCGAAGGCGATGGTCTGCGACCGCAGTTGGCCGAGCTGGTGGCATTGCGGCGCCTGGCGCAGCGTCCGCCACCGCCTCGTCGAGGGCGAGCGGGCAGCGCAGGCCAGGCACCTTCGCCGCTGCGCGGGCGCGGCATGGAATATGCAGAATCGCGCGAATACGTGGCGGGCGACGACGCGCGCCACATCGACTGGCGCGTCACTGCACGCACCGGTCGCACGCACACCAAACTGTTCCAGGCAGAACGCGAGAGGGTCACCCTGATCGTCGCCGATACGTCGCCTGCGCTGTACTTCGGTACCCGCGTGCGCTTCAAGTCGGTGCAGGCGGCGCGCGCCGGCGCCGTCGCGGCATGGTCCGCACAGCGCCGTGGCGACCGCATCGGTGCATTGCGCGGCAGTGATCGTGAAGCACCGATCGCACCGGCCGGCGGTGCGCGCGGTGTACTGCGTGTACTCGATGCACTCACGCGCTGGTACGCGCAGCCACCCGCCGATGACCTCGGCCTGGAGCGCGCGCTGGACCATGCCGGGCGGGTGCTGCGCCCCGGCGCGCGGATGCTGGTGCTGGCCGATCCGCAGCAGGCGATCCGCATTCCGCCGGCGCGCTGGAGCGCACTGGCCCAGCACCATGACCTGAGTCTGCTGCTGCTGGTCGATCCGCTGGAGCTGCAGCCGCCAGCGGCACCCCTGCAGTTTCTCGCCGCACAGCAGCGCGTCGGCCTGGACCTGCGTCGCAGCGATGTGCAGGCGCACTGGCAAGCGCATTTCGTCGAACCGCTGCAGCAGCTGCGCAGCCAGCTTGCCGCACGTCGCGTCGACGTGCAGGTGCTTTCCACCGATGCGGCCAGCGATGCCTGGTTGGCGCCGACACCGACGGAGGTGCCTGCATGAGTGCCTCCCTGCCACTGCGTGATGTGCAGTTGCCTGCCTCGCCAGCGTGGTGGCCACCAGCACCTGGCTGGCTGATGCTGATCGTACTGGTTCTGCTGTTGCTGGCAATCGTTGCTGCGCTGGCCTGGCGTCGGCGCCGCCGACGCCAACAGTGGATGCGTGTGTTCGATCAGGAGATTGCGGCAGTGAACGGCGCGCCGTCGGAACTGGCAGCCATCGCCAGCCTGCTGCGGCGTGCGGCGCGTCAGGCACGCCCCGGCAGCGAAGCACTGCGCGATGACGCGTGGTGGCAGCATGTCGATCCCAGGGGCACCCTTCCGCCCGCGCAGCGCAATCTGTTGGCCGAGGGTGCCTATCGTCCTCACGTGGATGCCGCTGCCGTGGCCGACGTGCGCGCGTGGGCGCGGGCGCGTTACCTGGCGTTGCTGCAGGAGCGCCGACGATGAGCACGCTGGCAGCTTACTGGCCGTGGCCGGATCTGCAGCTGGCGTGGCCGCTGGCACTGCTGGTACTGCCGTTGCCGATCCTGATGTACGCGTGGAAACGGCGTGCCGACCAGGGCGCGGCGCTGCGCGTGCCCTACGCCGCTGCCGAACTTGAAGTACTGGCTGGCGGTGGTCGTGTCGGCGTTTCCTGGCTGCGCAGCGGCTTGCTGTGGCTGGGCTGGCTGGCGCTGTGCGTGGCGATGGCGCGTCCGCAACAGCTGGGTGAGGCGATCACTCCGCCACAGGAAGGCCGGCAGATGATGCTGGCAATGGACGTGTCCGGCAGCATGAGCGAGCCGGACATGGTGCTCGACGCCCAGGCAGTGGAGCGCCTGACCGCTGCCAAGGCGGTGCTCGCCGATTTCCTCGACCGTCGTGCCGGTGATCGTGTCGGCCTGCTGGTGTTCGGCGATCGTGCCTACACGCTCACGCCGTTGACGGCGGATCTGTCCAGCGTGCGCGATCAACTGCGCGACAGCGTGGTCGGTCTTGCCGGGCGCGAGACGGCCATTGGTGATGCCATCGCGCTGGCGGTCAAACGTCTGCGCAACCAGCCCGAAGGGCAGCGTGTACTGATCCTGTTGACCGACGGCGTCAGCAACGCCGGTGTGCTGGAACCCCTGCGCGCCGCCGAGCTGGCGCGTGCCGAAGGCGTGCGCGTGCACACCGTGGCCTTTGGCAGCGACGGTAGTGCACGGTTCTTTGGCATTCCCGTGGCCGCCGACCGCGACCCGGTAGACGAGGCAACGCTGCGCAGGATTGCCGAGATGACCGGCGGCCGCTTCTTCCGTGCGCGTGACACCGACCAGCTGGCCGGCATCTATGCCGAACTGGACAGGCTGGAGCCGATCGCCGCGAAGGGACCGGCACTGCGTCCTCGCAACGAGCGCTATGCGTGGCCGCTGGCTGTCGCGTTGCTGCTGGGCGCGTTGGCGTGGGTATGGCCGGAGCGCCGCCGATGAGCGCCACCTTCCTGAAGATGCCCGACTGGAGCGCGTTCGACTTGAGCAGGTTCGATTTGAGCGCGCTGCATTTCCTGCGCCCGGACTGGTTGTGGATGCTGGCGGCACTGCCGCTGATCCTCGCCGTGGCCGTATACCGGCAACGGCGCAGCGACGCCTGGCGGCAGGCCGTCGATGCCCATCTGTTGTCCCACCTGCTGGCCGGTGAAGGGAAGCGACGCGCGCGCCTGCCATGGGCGTTGCTGCTGGGCTGGACCCTGGCTGCACTGGCGATGGCTGGCCCCAGCTGGCGGCAGCAGGCGCAGCCGGTCTATCAGGCCAGCGCACCGCTGGTGGTGGTGCTGGATCTCTCCAGCCGCATCACCGCGACCGACCTTCCTCCCTCGCGCCTGCTGCAGGCGCGGGCAAAAATCGGCGCGTTGCTGCGCGCCCGTCAAGGTGGGCAGGTGGGTCTGGTGGTGTATGCCGAAGATGCCTATACCGTGGCGCCGTTGACCGACGACGCTGCAAACGTGGCGCTGTACCTGGATGCGCTGGCGCCGGAGGTGATGCCGCGTGATGGCCAGCGTGCTGATCGTGGCATCGACTGGGCGGTCCGGTTGCTGCGGCAGACCGGTGCCCTGCGCGGCCAGATTCTCCTGGTCAGCGACCAGGCCGACAGCGAAGCAGTGCTTGCGGCAACGCAGGCGCGTGGTCTCGGCCTGCAGGTGTCGGTGCTGGGCCTGGGCACGCCGTCCGGCGCCGCCTATCGCGATGGTCAAGGCCAGATCGCACAGGCCGCGCTGGATGAAACCAGCCTGCGTGCCGT
Source organism: Stenotrophomonas sp. G106K1 (assembly GCF_037969685.1). Taxonomy (NCBI): domain Bacteria; kingdom Pseudomonadati; phylum Pseudomonadota; class Gammaproteobacteria; order Lysobacterales; family Lysobacteraceae; genus Stenotrophomonas; species Stenotrophomonas sp. G106K1. The sequence goes on from NZ_JBBPFR010000011.1 coordinate 118,915, forward strand.
CGCCACCGCAGGCGGCGGGCGTTACCAGCGCATCGCCAGCGATGATCGCGATCTGCAGGCATTGGATGTGCTGGATGCCAGCGATGGCGGCGCATTGCAGCGGCCCGGGCAAGCCCGGCAATGGCAGGACGAAGGCTATTGGTTGTTGCCGCCGGTGATGCTGTTGGCACTACTGGCGTTCCGCCGCCGCGCGGTGCTGGCGGCAGTGCTGGCCGTGGGTCTTCTGCCCTTGAGCGGGCAGCTGCAGGCGCAGCCGCGCGCGCCGACAGCTGCGCCGGCACCGGCAGCGGGCACGCTGTGGGAGCGTGCCGACCAGCGTGAGCATGCGCGCCTGGCCGCGGGCGTGCAGGCCTACCGCCAAGGTGATTTCGCTACTGCTCGCAAGCAGTTCGAAGGTATCGACAGCGACGCTGGCTGGTACAACCTCGGCAACGTGCTTGCCCGCCAGGGTGACTACGACGGCGCCATTGCCGCCTACGACAAGGCCCTGACGCGCCACCCGCAGATGGCCGATGCCATCGCCAACCGTGCCGTGGTCGACGCTGCGCGCAAGCGCAAGCCGCCGTCGAACAATGACCAGGGGCAGGGCAAGGGGCAGCAGAAGCCGCAGCAGGGGCAGCAGCAGAACCAGCAGGGCCAGCAAGGGCAGCAAGGTCAGCAAGGTCAGCAAGGGCAGCAAGGGCAGCAAGGGCAGCAAGGGCAGCAAGGGCAGCAAGGGCAGCAGGGCCAGCAGAATCCGCAACAGGGCCAGCAAGGCCAGCAGCAACCGCAGGACCAGAAGGGCCAGCAGAATCCGGCGTCTGCAGGTTCCGGCCAGCAGGGCGCGAAGCAGGAGCCGCAGGCAGCTGACCCGCAGGCCCAGGCGCAGGCCGATGCCCAGCAGCGTCAGCGCATGCAGCAGGCACTGCAGCAGGCGCGCGCTGGTGAAGCCGGCAAGACGGCAGTGCGCGGTGATGGCGGCACGCCGCAACAGCGCGAGGAACAGCAGGCCGTAGAGGCGTGGATGCGGCGCGTGCCGGACGACCCGGGGGCATTGCTGCGCGCCAAGTTCCAGTTGGAAAACGAACGTAGAAAGAGGGAAGGGCGATGACAGGCATGGCGAGCAGGCAGTTCCGGTGGCCTCTGCCTGTGCTGGCGATGCTGCTGCTGTGGCTGCCGATGGTGGCCATGGCGCAGACGCGCGCCTGGCTGGAACAGGACAGCATCGCCGCCGGTGATGCGGTCACCTTGCACATCGAGACCGACGAAGGTGCACCGGACTATGCACCGTTGAATGCCGATTTCGTGCTCAGTGCGCAGAGCAGCAACCGCCAGGTGCAGTGGAGCAACGGCGGTGTCCAGCAGCGCAATCTCTACACGGTTGCGTTGACGCCGCGCCGCACCGGTACGCTGCAGGTGCCCTCGTTGCAGGTCGGCAGCGCACGCACCGCCCCCCTGTCGCTGCAGGTCAGTGATGCCGTGGTGGCGACCCCGCAGAGCAATGCCACCGCCTTCATCGAAACCGAGGTGGATGACCCCACGCCCTACGTGCAGCAGAGCGTGGGCGTGGTGGTCAGGCTGTACTTCGCTTCGCAGCTGGCGTCGGGCGAACTGGTGCTCGACACCCCCAGTGGCGCTTCGCTGCAGCGGGTGGGCGAGGATCGCAGTGACGTGCGCCAGGTCAACGGCCGTCGCTACAACGTGGTCGAACGTCGCTTCCTGCTGATCCCCGAGCGCAGCGGTGCGTTGCGTCTGCCTGGCGCGCGCTTCACCGGCCGCAGTGCCGGGGGCTTCTTCGATGACTTCTTCGGCAGCGGTGGCGATGGCCGCATGAATGCTGTCGGTGCCGAACGCACGCTGCAGGTGCAGGCGCAACCGGCGCAGGCCGTGCAGCCGTGGTTGCCCCTGCACAACCTGCAGCTGCGCTACACCGCCGCACCCAGCACTGCGCGCGCGGGCGAAGCGGCTACCGTGATGGTCGAAGCAATCGCCAACGGCGCTACCCGGGCCCAGTTCACCGATCTGCCCGTGCCCGACCTCGGCGATGCCGCACAGGTGTTCGCCGAACCGGCCCAGTACGAGGAGACCTTCAACGGCAGCACGCCACGCCTGAAGATCACCCGGCGCTATTCGATCGTGCCGCGGCAGGTTGGATCGCTGCGCGTGCCCGGGCCGCGCGTGGCCTGGTGGAACGTGGACAGCGGCAGTGCCCAGCAGGCCAGCCTGCCGGATCTGGAACTGGCCGTGGCGGCAGGCCGGGCCGGCGCGCCCGTGGCACAACCTATCGATACCGATGCAGCGCTGCCGGAAGACGCCGCGCCTGCCGTTGCATCCTCTCTTGCACCGACCGCAGCCGGTACCCGGCCGTGGCCGTGGATGGCCGCCGCCGCAGGGCTGGCGCTGCTGTGGCTGTTGACCCTGGCATGGGGATGGCGACGTGGTCGCCATGCGGTCGCCCATGCCCGTACGGTTCCCCGCCCTGGGGCCATTGCACCTGCGCCGTCGTCGCGTGCCAGCATGGCCGAGCTGCGCCGGGCCATCGATGGCGAGGGCTTCGACCAGGTGGAGGCGCTGCTGTGTTCGATGGCGGGCGTGGAGCGTCTGGAACAGGTGATCGAGCGGCTGGCCGATCCGGCCCAGCGGCAGGCCCTGCAGGCATTGCAGCAGGCGCGCTGGGGCGGGGTGGGCGATGTCAGCGCGCTGCGGGCCCGCCTGCGCGAAAGCTTCCGTGACGGACCGCACTGGTCGGCCGCCAGCGGCGCCGTCGACACTGGGTTGCCGCCGCTGTATCCACCGCGGTGACCCTGAACCGGCGCGGCTTGCGCGCTTTGTTAGAGTAGATTCATTTTTCGAGGAATCCCGCGCATGACAGCAGCTGCTGCCGACAAGAAGAAGTTGCCCCTGCATTGGAAGATGGGCATCGGCTTTGCGATCGGCCTGGTCCTGGGACTGATCGTGCATGCCCTGGGCGGCAGCGTCGAAGGCCTGCAGACCGGTGCCAAGTGGGTAATGGACTACGTCACCACCCCGGCTTCGGGCCTGTTCCTCAACCTGATCTTCATGCTGATCGTGCCGCTGATCTTCTCGGCGCTGATCATGGGCGTGTCGGAGATGGGCGACATCCGCGCCCTCGGCCGCATCGGCTGGAAGACGTTGGCCTACACCGTGCTGCTGTCCGGCATCGCCGTGGGTATCGGCCTGGTGCTGGTCAACCTGCTCAAGCCCGGTGCCGGCGTCGACCCGCAGGTGGCCGCGCTGATGCTGTCGGAGAACGCCGAGCGCAGCAAGGAAATCGTGGCTGGCATCCATGGCACGCCGAAGGGCATGGACATGCTGCTGTCGATCGTGCCGAGCAACGTGCTGCAGGCCGCTTCGGACAATGGCGCGATCCTGTCGCTGATGTTCTTCGCGCTGATGTTCGGTATCGGCATGGTGCTGACCGACGAGGCCAAGGTAGCCCCGCTGCGCCGCGCCATCGAAGGCGTGTTCGAAATCTCGATGACCCTGATCAACCTGGTCATCCGCCTGGCGCCGTATGCCGTGGCCTGCTTCATGTTCAACCTGGCCGCGCTGTTCGGCTTCGACCTGATCATCCGCCTGGGCGCCTACGTGGGCGTGGTGGTACTGGCACTGGGCCTGCACATGGTGGTGACCTACGGCACCGCGGTATGGCTGTCGGGGCGTTCGCCGCTGGCATTCTTCCGGCAGACCCAGGAGGCCACGGTGATGGCTTTCTCCACAGCTTCCAGCAACGCCACGCTGCCGACCGCGCTGCGCGTGGCCGACCAGATGGGCCTGCCGCAGCGCGTGTCGCGATTCGTACTGACCGTGGGCGCCACCGCCAACCAGAACGGCACGGCGCTGTTCGAGGGCGTGACGGTGATCTTCCTGGCGCAGTTCTTCGGTGTGGACCTGAGCATCGGCCAGCAGGTCATGGTGATGGCGGTCTGCATCCTTGGTGGTATCGGTACGGCCGGTGTGCCGTCCGGCTCGCTGCCGGTGGTGGCGATGATCTGTGCGATGGTCGGCGTCAATCCGCTGGGCATCGGTCTGATCCTGGGCGTGAACCACTTCCTGGACATGTGCCGCACCGCGCTGAACGTGACCGGCGACCTGGCCCTGACCACCCTGGTGGCCAAGGGCGAAGCCGCGGACACCCCGGCCGAGGCCGCTGCCGCCGCGGCCCGTCTGGACAACTGACCCAGGCAAGACCTGATCGGGGTCGGATCCCTTTCCGCAGGAAAGGGCTCCGACCCCTTTCCATATGCGGAATCCAGCGGAAATCACCACGATGCTGGCCAGCGGCCGGCACTACCGCCTTGTTGGCCTGACCCCACCCGGCGTCTGTGGGACAATAGGCCGCCCGCAGTTCCGCGGCCGCCTCCCGATTCCGACAGAACCATGACGCAGCCTACCCGTCGCCAGTTGGCCAACGCCATCCGCTTCCTTGCCGCCGATGCGGTTGAAACCGCAAAGTCCGGCCACCCCGGCATGCCCATGGGCATGGCCGACATCGCCGAAGTCCTCTGGAACGACTACCACCGTCACAACCCGAACAACCCGCAGTGGTTCAACCGCGACCGCTTCGTGCTGTCCAACGGCCACGGCTCGATGCTGCAGTACGCGCTGCTGCACCTGAGCGGGTATGACCTGCCGATCGAGCAGCTGAAGGCCTTCCGCCAGCTGGGCAGCCACACCGCTGGCCATCCGGAGCGTCACGAGACCCCCGGCGTGGAGACCACCACCGGTCCGCTGGGCCAGGGTTTTGCAAACGCCGTCGGTTTTGCCCTGGCCGAGAAGCTGCTGGCACAGCGCTTCAACCGCCCGGAGCTGGAAATCGTCGACCACCGCACCTGGGTGTTCATGGGCGATGGCTGCCTGATGGAAGGCATTTCCCACGAAGCCGCCTCGCTGGCCGGCACCTGGGGCCTGCACAAGCTGGTCTGCTTCTGGGATGACAACCACATCTCCATCGACGGCAACACCGAAGGCTGGTTCACCGACAACACCCCGGAGCGTTTCGAGGCCTATGGCTGGAACGTGATCCGCGGCGTCGATGGCCACGATCCGGAGAGCATCAAGGCCGGTATCGAAGCGGCCCTGTCGCAGGACGGCAAGCCGACCCTGATCTGCTGCCGCACCACGATTGGTTTCGGTTCGCCGAACAAGGCCGGCAAGGAATCCAGCCACGGCGCACCGCTGGGCAAGGACGAACTGGAAGCCACCCGCAAGGCGCTGGACTGGAATTACGGCCCGTTCGAGATTCCGGAAGAGATCTACGCCGGCTGGCGTGCCGGCGGTACCGGCACCCTGCGCCAGGCCGAGTGGGAGCAGCAGTTCGACAAGTACGCTGCGCAGTACCCGGCCGAAGCCGCTGAACTGACCCGTCGCTCGCATGGCGATCTGCCGGCCGACTTCGTTGCCAAGGCCGACGCCTACATCGCCCAGGTTGCCGCCGAAGGCCAGACCATTGCCTCGCGCAAGGCGTCGCAGCTGGCCATCGAGGCGTTCGCGCCGCTGCTGCCGGAAATTGTGGGCGGTTCGGCTGACCTGGCACACTCGAACCTGACCCTGTGGAAGGGCAGCAAATCCGTCGCCACCGACGATGCCAATGCCAACTACGTGTACTACGGTGTGCGCGAGTTCGGCATGACCGCGATCGCCAACGGCCTGGCCCTGCACGGTGGTTTCATTCCGTTCGACGCCACCTTCCTGGTGTTCAGCGATTACGCCCGCAATGCCGTGCGCATGAGCGCGCTGATCCCGGCTCACGCCATCCACGTCTACACCCACGACTCGATCGGCCTGGGCGAAGACGGCCCGACCCACCAGCCGGTGGAGCACCTGGCCTCGCTGCGCTACATCCCGAACAACGACGTGTGGCGCCCGTGCGATGCGGTCGAGTCGGCCGTGAGCTGGAAGGCTGCGATCACCCGCCAGGACGGCCCGAGCTGCCTGGTGTTCAGCCGCCAGAACCTGCCGCACCAGCCGCGCGACGCCGAGCAGATCGCACAGATCGAGCGCGGTGGCTACGTGCTGGCCGATGCTGCCGGTACCCCGGACGTGATCCTGATCGCGACTGGTTCGGAAGTCTCGCTGGCGACCGAGGCGAAGGCGCAGCTGGACGCGGCCGGCCTGAAGACCCGCGTGGTCTCGATGCCGTCCACCGATGTGTTCCTGCGCCAGGATGCGGCCTACCGCGAATCGGTGCTGCCGAACGCCGTGCGCAAGCGCGTGGCGATCGAGGCCGGTGTCACCGGCTTCTGGCGCCAGTTCGTCGGCCTGGACGGTGCAGTGATCGGTATCGACACGTTCGGTGCCTCGGCCCCGGCCGACAAGCTGTACCAGCACTTCGGCATCACCACCGCGCACGTGGTGGAAGCAGCCAAGGCGCTGTAAGCCGCGCTGCAACGGAATACGGGGAGGCCGGCGAAAGCCGGCCTCTTCTTTGCCGGGCGAAACGGATCGTCCGCCGGGCCAGTAGATCCACGCCATGCGTGGATGGGCGTTACATCGCGTCCCGCACTTCCATCAGCGCAAACCCCAAAAGATTCAATCCGCGCCACTGCGCCGGGTTGTGCGCATCGGCGTGATCCTTGGCCAGGCCGATCCCCCAGACAAAATCCACCGGACTGGCTTCCACCAGGACCTGATCTGCCGTCGCGCACAGGAAATCGCCCAGCGCGGCATTCTGCGAGAACTTGGCCCGATTGCCTTCGACCACCAGGGCGTAGCGCGCCTGCGCCCAGAGAGCCTCGTCGAAGCCCTCGATTTTCCGGCCCAGCGCTTTCACCTTGTCAGGCGTGCGGCTGGCGAGAACCTGTTCGAGGATGTCGGTGTCACCAAACAGACGCGCTTTGCCAGCCATCATGAAATGCTCGGCAGTGGGGTAGTGCACACCATCGATGTTGAAGCCTGCGTCGTACCACTGGCTGAAGCACGACGCCGCCACGCCCGTGCGCGGCGGCTGGTGGCCCCAGAAGCAGAGATAGCGCAGGTGCTCGCCATCGGCTTGGCGGCGTTGCAGATCATGCAGGAAACGCGAATCGTCGTTCATCCGCACAGGATAGCGTGCCGCGCCACTGCGGTAGGTGCCAACCCTGGTTGGCACTGATCGTTATCCGCCGGGCATGGCCCGGCGCTACCATCCGCGCGATTGTGCGGTGCGCGCCAGGGCCAGCCTCAACAACCGTGCATTGAGCCGTTCGCCGAAGTCCTTGGGCGACTGTAGTTCCATCCGCTGCAGGTATACCGCGTCGCCATCGCCTGCAGGCTGCCACAGCGCGTCCCACACGGTGCGCAGCTTGCTGCCGCGCGTCTGCGTGTTGGCCTTCAGCCAGCCCAGTGCCTTCACCAGCACCTGTTCGATCTCGGTGAAGTCGCTGCCCAACGGGTAATCGGGGAGGGTGCCATCGTTGCGGAACGGCACCAGCGCCGTCGCCAGTGCCTGCGGTGTGTTGCGCTGCTGCCGCTGTGTATCAGGTTGTGCCGTTGCTGCCAGCTTGCGCGCCGCGAAGGCCTGCTGCAGCAGCGCGCCCTGGAACGGCGCTTCGGTGATTGCCGCCATCGCGTGCACGCAGTCGTCGTCGGTCAGGCCGCGCACATCGGCGATGCCGTACTCGTTGAGATAGATGTCACGCAGGTGGCGCGGAATGGTCGTGTGCCCGTAGTTCCAGCGCACATTGGAGTCGCGCTGGCCCTTGTCATCGCGCGCGGCGCGGAACATCAACACACTGCGTGCTTCCGGCAGCGCATGCGCCATCGCCACGAAATTGTACTGGCCGCCCACACCGGAGACCACGCGTCCATCTTCCAGTGCATCGGACACCGCTGCGCCCAGTGCGGTGGCCATCATGCAGGAATTGAAGAAGCGGGCGTGCCGGCGCTGCAGGCGTTCCAGTGTTTCGTTGCCGCCGTACAACTGGTTGATCTCGCTGATGCGGCGCATGCCGATCGCCCGGCATTCGTCCTCGGGCAGGGTGCGCAGCCATTCGTAGAATTCGGATGAGCCCAGGTAGAACGCGCCGTGCAGGTATTCGCCCTCCGCCTCCAGCGTGGCGTGATCGATGGACAGCGTGCTGCCGTTCTCGATGCGTTGCATCAGCGCCAGGTCATCATGCACCTTGCGCTTGATCACACCAGTCTGCACCAGCCGGCGGAAGCCCTCGTTGAGCATTTCGCTGCAGCCGTACAGGCCGATCTTGAACGGATCCAGCCCACCGATCTCCTGCACCAGCGGATGGCTGGCCAGTTGCGGGTCCAGTGCGTCCAGTACGCGCCGGTAGCGCGCGTTGTCGGTGTGGCGCAGCACCAGCGCATGGCTGAGTGCATCGGCCAGGGTGCCGATGCCGATCTGCAATGTGCCACCGTCGCGCACCAGGGTGCTGGCATACAGGCCGATGGCGTAGTCGGCGTCGGCCACCGGTTGCCGTGGCAGCCCGAACAACGACGGATACGGCGGCGGCGGGGTGATCACCAGATCGAAGAAGGACACGTCGACCGTGGCGGTGCCGCCCAGATACGGCAACAGCGGATCGATCTCGGCAATCAGCAGCGGACGTGGCAGGCCGCGCGCAGCGATCGCGTCCAGCGTGTCCTGGGTGATGTCGTTGTTGCAGGACAGCGACAGGCGCCGGTCGTCCGGCCGCATCGCCACTTTCTGCACGATCACCTGCGGCGCGCGCTGGGCCACGGCGTCGGCAGCGTGGGTGTAGTTGAGGCTGGTGTAGCTGGATTGCGCCTGCCGCGAACCGAGCAGGGCACCGGACTGCATGTAGAACTCTTCCACCTGCACGTGTGCCGGCAGCGCGTCGCGGGCGATTGCATCGGCGTAGGCCAGGCGCGGGAAGTCTTCACCGAAATGGCGCGCCGCGAACGGCGCCAGGAAGCGCGCTTCCAGGCCGTTGCCCTTTGCCTGCGGCGGGTTCAGTGACAGCGCGGTATACAGCTGCAGCGGCCGCGATGGGTCCTGTTCCACGCGCGCATACAGGGCGTTGAGCAGGCGGTGAGGTTTGCCCAGCGCCAGCGGCGCACCGATCCGCAGCGGCCCATCCACGCGCGCAAACAGCCAGTCAACGGCGGCGTCGAGGTCGGTGAGGTGTTCGGTCATCCGGGGCGGTCCTGCTTGGGGGAGTGCTGGCATTACAGCATGTCGGGCTTGAACCGCCGTCGACGCGAGACTTCGGCGCCGGACACCATGAACTGCCCATCGCCCCGGTAATGCACCGTGCGCGGCAGCTTTGGGCGCGGCGCGACGTGGGCGCGCACGATTTCCCAGATGAAGAGATTGCTCGATTCGACCTGGCTGTCGTCATGCAGGCGGCACTCGAAACTGGAATGGCACTGGCCCACCAGCGGGGCCCCCACGTCCCGCGCCGGTACCGCATCCAGGCCGAACCGTTCGAACTTGTCCACGTCGCGGCCGCTGCAGTTGCCGATGTCGACCACGGTGTCCAGCAGTTCGACCCCGGGCACGTTGATCACGCATTCGCCGCTGCCACGGGCCAGGCCGAAGCTGTGGTTCTCGTTCCACAGGTAGGTGGCCACCAGCGAGGGCGAAAAGCCCATCACCATGTGCCAGCCCATCGTCATCAGGTTGCGCTGGCCACGCCAGGCGGTGCTGACCAGCACGACAGGGCCGGGCTCGAGGAAGCACCGGGCCTGCTCGACCGGGAAATCACGTTTGCGCAAGGACTTCATGCCGATACCTGCGGTGGAGGCCCCCATGCTGGCGCAGGCGCGATGAATTGCCGGTCGAGGGGGTTGACAGTCGAAACGATTACGCGCGTAATCAGATCGTCGATTACGGATGTAAACCATGACCCCGATCAGCGAAGCCGAAGCCGTTGTGATGGAGGTGCTGTGGCAGCAGTCACCGCGTACCGCCGATGAGGTCGTGTCGGCACTGGCCCATCGCAACTGGGCCGAGCCGACCATCAAGACCCTGCTCAACCGCCTGCTGACCAAGGGCGCGATCGCGGCCGAGCGCGACGGCCGGCGCTATCTGTACCGGCCGCTGCTGCAGCGCCAGGCATGGGTGCAGGCGCAGAGCCAGGACTTCCTCGGGCGTGTATTTGAGGGCCGGGTGGCACCGCTGGTGGCGCATTTCAGCGAGCGCGGCCAGCTCAGCGCGCAGGACATCGCCGAACTGAAGAAGCTGATCCAGGAGCTCGATGATGAATGAGCTGCTCGATGGACTGTGGCAGGCCAGCCTGTGGCTGGCGGTGGGTGTAATCCTGCTGGCGACGGTGCGGCCGCTGCTGTTGCGGTTGGGCGGCGCTGGAGTGGTGTATCGCAGCTGGTGGCTGCTGCCGCTGCTGCTGGCCGCGCTGTTGCTTCCCCTGCCGCAGGTTGCGTTGTTGCAGCATGTGCCGACCTTGCCGCTGAAGGTGGTGCCCGAAGCAGTGGAAGGCCTGCCAACAGCGTCGCTGCAATGGCCCTGGGTACTGTTGCTGGTGTGGACACTGGGCGCGGGCCTCTGTCTGCTGCGCCACCTGCGCGCACAGCGTCGCTTCGAACGTGGAATGGGCGGCCTGCGGGCGCGTGCCGATGGCAGCTGGCAGGCCAGTGGCGATCCCGGGCTACCAGCGCTGGTGGGCCTGTGGCGGCCGCGCATCGTGGTTGGGCCCGATTTCGACCAGCAGTTCACCGCGCAGGAGCAGCGCCTGATCCTGCAGCACGAGCGCAGCCATCGTCGCAATGGCGATCACTGGGCCAACGGCGTGCTGCTGCTGATGCGCGCGGTGTTCTGGTTCCACCCGCTGCTGCCATGGGCCGCACGTCGTTTCCTGCGTGACCAGGAATTGGCCTGCGATGCCCGCACCATTGCCCCGCAGCCTGCGCTGCGCGGCCTTTACGCCAGCACGCTGCTGAAAGCGCAGCTGGTCCACCCGGTTGCGCCGGCGGTCTGCCATTGGCGCAGCCAACCCGTGTTGAAGGAGCGTATCGCCATGTTGCAGCAGTCCAAGCGGAAGGCATTGCCGTGGGTGTCGGGTCAGGTGCTGGTGGTCGGGTTGTGCCTGGGCATGGGGGCGGTGGCATGGGCGAGCCAGAGCGGCGCAATGGCGATCGGCCCAGCGGTAGCCGTCATGGATCGGGAGATCCGGGTCGACAAGATGCCGCCGCCGAGCTACCCGAAGAGCGCGTTCGAGCAGAGCGAGACAGGCGTCGTGGTGCTTCGCGTCGACGTCGATGCGCAGGGCGCGGTCAGCGAGGTGCGTGTAGTGAGCGCCACCAATCCGGGCGTGTTCGACGCGGTATCGATTGCAGCAGCGCGAAGCTGGACCTACCGCCCGGCGTTGAAGAATGGCAAGCCGGTGGCGGGTGCTGTGCGTATTCCGATCACCTTCGCCATGGATGAGAGCGATGAAGTGACGGAGACCGCCAGGTGATGCGCATCGCACTGCTGATGGCAGCAGGGATGCTTGTCGGCTGCGCCACCCAGGAACGACTGACCACCGTCGATACCCGCAATGAAAGCGTCGGCCATCAACGCCTGCAGGCGGAAGGCAAAGGCGGCAGCGGCCAAGTGCAGGCGTACACGCTGGGAGCAACCGAAGGCTATCGGATGCCGCAGCTGTATGCAGCGCCGGATCCGCAGATTGGTGACCGCGACCCGCGCACCGAGCTGGCGCCGACCACGATCTGCCTGCAGGTGGTGATCGATGCCGAAGGCGTTGTCGAGCGAAGCCTGGCGCTGGTCGACCGCAGCGAATGCGCTGCAGGTGCGGCAAGCGAGAACGCGCCGCTGTTGCAGGCTGCGCAGGAGGCGGTGGCGATGTGGAAGTATTCACCCGCCGCCGTCTGCCACTTCGCCCCCGGCAAGGTGCCGAGCGACCGTGGCGACTGCGAAGGCGCCGAGCGCGTCGAACCGGTGCCGGTGAGCCTGCTGTATGCCTTCACCTTCGAGATCGTGAAGGGCCAGCATGTGGTGCGCACGCAGGGGAAATGACGCGGTGTCATTGCCGGCGCGATGAAGTGGCTATGCAGCCCTCACGCCCCGCCATGGATGTTCGCCTTCACCGCCGGCTGCATCAGCGTTGGCTCTGCCAGGGTCGCATCGCGCGCCTGGCGTACGCTGACGAACTCTGCCTCGGCCACGCCGTCATGCACGTGGATGTTGTGCGCGCGTTGCTCGCCGATGGTGGTTTCGTTGGCGAAATCGCGTCCGCCCGGGCCGTAGTCGTGGCAGACGAACACGCGGGTGGCATCCGGCAGGGCGAGCAGACGCTGGATCGAGCGGTACAGCTGCGCGGCGTCGCCGCCGGGGAAATCGCAGCGTGCAGTGCCGCCATCGGGCATGAACAGGGAATCGCCGGTGAAGACAGCATCGTCGATCAGATAAGCGATGCTGTCGCTGGTGTGGCCGGGCACGGCGATGATGCGCCCCTGCAACTCACCCAGTGCAAAGGTCTCGCCATCGGCGAACAGGTGATCGAAGACCGCATGTTCATCGGGCAGCTGCAGGCCATAGCGCGGTGCGAACGTGGCCTGCACCGCGCGGATGCCTTCGCCGATGGCCAACGTCGCCTGCGGGAACCGTTGCTTGAGCCGACGCCCCGCCGACACGTGGTCGGCATGGGCGTGGGTTTCCAGCAGCCAGCGCACGTGCAGCTGCTGTTGCGCGATGGCATCGAGCATCGCGCGCACCGGCGATTCGCTGCTGGCATCGGTATCCGGGTCGTAATCCAGTACCGTGTCGATCAGCGCTGCCTCGCCGCTGGCCGGGTCGCTGACCAGGTAGCTGAAGGTATTGCTGTCACGGTGGAAGAACGATTGCACCTGGACCGACATCGGAAACTCCTCAGCGTGTGGCGAGCACGCGGTTCAGCAACTGCGCCAGATTTTCACCCGCCAGCCGCAGCTGCGCTTCGGCCACCGGCCGGTAGCGCGTGGTGTAGTCGTCACCGATCTTACGCGAGGCAGGGTAAACGCCAGGTTGCACCGAAATGCGGCAGCTGGCTTCAGCCCAGCTGACCGGATCGCGCTGCGGGTTGGACTGGCGTGCCAGCTTCGGCGCTGGCAGCGCGCGCAGCACGGGCAGGTAACCGGCATCGTCGACCTTGCGGGTATTGAGCATGCCGCTGTCCCACAGCGAGTGCAGGTTGGTACCGCGGTTGCCGAACTGCAGCTGGAAATCGTTGCCGCCCTTGTCATGGCCGTAGCCGGCGTGCATCGGCTGATGGATGTCGCCAACCAGATGCACGACGAACTTCAGCGCCTGCAGGCGCTCGCCATCGGTCAGGCTGCGGTCGCCGAGGATCGTGCTCTGCGCCTTCAGCGCTTCGACGATGCAGTTGCCGCTCTTGCAGTGCTTCGGAGCCTCGTAGTGGCAGCCATCTTCGGCGATGTTGACGTAGTGCCAGCCGGCCGAGCGACGGCCCAGGCCGGGGTCCTTGGCGCGCAGCTGGTCGGCCCAGGGCGCGATGCTGGCCAGCGTGGCGCCGGGTTCGGTGGCCAGCAGGCGGTCGACTTCGGCGCGCGCGGTCGGGTTGAGGCGGCTGTCGGCCACTTCGGCGACCAGGCGGTGGCCTTGCGCGCCCCAGGCATGGGCGGGTGCGGACAGGGTCAGCAGGGCCGGCGCGAGGGCGGCGGCGAGGAACAGGGAGTGCAGTGCTTTCATCCGCTCATTCTAGCCAGCGGGGGGGGATGGGGGGTTGATGGAAAGCGGCGCGTTCCTGTTCTCTGGGCGGATGGCTGCAGGGACAGGCGCTGCGGGACACGCCGCAAGTACGTCCCTGTAGGCTCGGCCGCGGCATCCATGCCGCGGACGGTCCCGCAGCGCCTGCCCCTGCAGCCACCATCCAACATGGCCGCGTTGGCGGATGCAAACGACAAAAGCAGAATCACAGTCAAATGCAGGATCACATCCTGCAGCCCGCAATCGCATGCAGCCGACGGCAACTGCGCAATGCGGTTGCCGGCTTCTGCTTGCGCTTGCGCGCGCGTGGAAAATGGAAGGGCGAGGCAGGGGAAGGGGACGGGACCGTTGGCGCCATGGATGGCGCCATCGAGCCCCCAGGGATGGGTTTACGGCGTGTCCCGGCCCCTTCCCCTGCCTCGACCCACACCGGTACCTTCGCCGGTCGTGCCCAACAAAAAAGCCCCGGCACACACATACCGGGGCAACATGCTGCGAGGGTTTTGCCTGTAGCGGGGGAGCGGGGGCGAAGCCCCCGCAAAACAACCCCTTAGAACTTGAAGACGTACGACGCGCCGTAGACCAGCGGATCGATGTTGACCGTGCCGATCTTCTCGCCGTCCAGCTTCACCTTGCTGTCGATGTCGATCCAGCGCATGTCCACGCGCAGGGCGCCCTTCTCGCCAATCGCGAAGTCGATGCCCGCGTGGGCGGCCAGGCCCCACGAATCCTGCAGCTTCAACTTGCTGCCTGCCAGCGCACCGGTGGTGTCTTCGCTGAAGAAGGTGGTGTAGTTCAGGCCGGCGCCGACGAACGGCGACACCTTGCCCTTGCTGTTGAAGTGGTACTGCAGGGTGACCACCGGCGGCAGCTGCTTGGTGCTGCCCACGCGGCCCAGGCCGTTGATGTTGATGTCGTGCTTGAACGGCAGCGCCGCCAGCACTTCGATGCCCAGGTTGTCGGCGATGAAGTACTCACCGGTGATGGTCGGCTTGACGTCGTTGTCGACGTCGACCTTCAGGGTGCCACCGGCCAGCCAGCCGTTGTTCGACTTCGGGGCGACCTGGTGCACGCCGGCGGAAAGGGTCCAGTCGCCCTTGGACTGGGCCATGGCCGGGGCGGCGGCCAGCGACAGGGCGGCGGCCAGGCTGGCCACGATCAGGGGGGAGGTCTTGCGCATGGGGGTGATCTCGTTGCTGGGTGGATGTGGCCAGTCTCGGCCTCACGCCGCGCTAACGCTTTGATCCGGATCAAATCCTGTCCGGCTCCCGTCCCGGGGCCGGCCTTGGCCGGCGGTGGTCAAGGCCGGCCTGCTAGACTTGTGGGCCCTATCCACCCCGCCGCACCTGTCGCGGCTGCAGGAGCTTGAGAACATGGCAATCAAGGTTGGTATCAACGGTTTCGGTCGCATCGGGCGTAACGTCCTGCGCTCGGCGGTGCTGAACTTCGGCGACGACATCGAAATCGTGGCCATCAACGATCTGCTGGAGCCGGATTACCTGGCCTACATGCTCAAGTACGACTCCGTGCACGGCCGTTTCAAGGCCGACGTAGCCGTCGATGGCAAGGATCTGCTGGTCAACGGCAAGAAGATCCGCCTGACCCAGGAGCGCGATCCGTCCAACCTGAAGTGGGACGAAGTCGGCGTTGACGTCGTGCTCGAAGCCACCGGCCTGTTCCTGGACAAGGTCAGCGCGCAGAAGCACATCGATGCCGGCGCCAAGAAGGTCATCCTGTCGGCACCGTCGAAGGACGACACGCCGATGTTCGTGTTCGGCGTGAACGACAAGACCTACGCCGGCCAGGCGATCATCTCCAACGCCTCGTGCACCACCAACTGCCTGGCGCCGCTGGCCAAGGTCATCAATGACAAGTGGGGCATCAAGCGCGGCCTGATGACCACCGTGCATGCGGCTACCGCCACCCAGAAGACCGTCGATGGCCCGTCCAACAAGGACTGGCGCGGCGGCCGTGGCATCCTGGAGAACATCATTCCGTCCTCCACCGGCGCAGCCAAGGCTGTCGGCGTGGTCATTCCGGAACTGAACAAGAAGCTGACCGGCATGAGCTTCCGCGTGCCGACCTCGGACGTGTCGGTGGTCGATCTGACCGTCGAGCTGGAAAAGGAAGCCACCTACGCCGCGATCTGCGCCGAAGTGAAGGCACAGAGCGAAGGCGCACTGAAGGGCATCCTGGGCTACACCGAGGACAAGGTGGTTGCCACCGATTTCCGCGGTGAAACCCACACCTCGGTGTTCGATGCCGACGCCGGCATCGCCCTCGACGGCACCTTCGTCAAGCTGGTGTCGTGGTACGACAACGAGTGGGGCTACTCCAACAAGTGCCTGGAAATGGCAAAGGTCGTTGCAGCCAAGTAAGGCCTGCGAAGATCGTCGCACGAACCCCGGCCTGGCCGGGGTTCGTCGTTTAAGGGGCCCGGGCTGACGTAGCATGGGCCCGTCGACCGCCGCCATCGTGGCGCGCGGGATCGCATTGGAAGGCGAGGAATGGAAGCACTCTTGGTCCTGGCAGTACTGGTCCTGCTGGCGATACCGCTGCTGCTGGTGGTGGCGCTGGTGATGATTGCCGGCCTGCGCCGGCGGGTCGCCGCGCTGGAGGCCGCACAGACCGTGCAGGTCGCGCCCACTCCGGCAGGGACGGTAGGCCGTGCGCCCTCGGCGGCCGCCGAGCCGCCGCGCGCGCCTGCGGCAACACGCGAGGCCAGCAGCGAACCCTCGTTCCTGCGGCCCACGGCCGCCCCGGCATCTGCGCCGGTCGCCGCCCGCGAAGAGCCGCCGCCGCCGGCCCGGCCCCCGCGCCCAATGCCGCCACCGCCGTTGCCACCGGAGTCCGCATTGCCGCCGCTGCCGGCAGAGCCGGCCCTGCCGAACCTGGTCGAGCGCGCGATTGGCGCGGTCAAACACTGGTTCACCCAGGGCAATGTGCCGGTGAGGATCGGCATGCTGGTGCTGCTGGCGGGTGTCGCTGCGCTCCTCAAGTACGTCAGCGACCAGGGCTGGCTGGTGGTGCCGGTCGAACTGCGGCTGGTGGGCATCACCGTCGGTGCGCTGGGCCTGCTGGCCTTCGGCTGGCACCAGCGCGAGCGCCGGCGGATGTTCGCGCTGGCCCTGCAGGGCGGCGCCATCGGCGTGCTGCTGCTGACCATCTTCGCTGCCTTCAAGCGCTTCGACCTGCTTGCGCCCGGTTTCGCTTTTGCCAGCTCGATCGCCCTGGTGGCGGGGCTGTGCGTGCTGGCGGTGGTGCAGAACTCGCGCACGTTGGCGGTGCTGGGCATCCTGGCGGGCTTCATGGCGCCGCTGTGGCTGTCCACCGGTAGTGGCAACCACGTCGGGCTGTTCAGCTACTACGCCGTGCTCAACGCGGGCATTTTCGCCATTGCCTGGTATCGCCCGTGGCGTGTGCTGAACCTGCTCGGCTTCGCGTTCACCTTCGGCATCGGCACGTTCTGGGGCGTGCTGCAGTACGACGCGGCCAAGTTCGCCAGCACCGAACCCTTCCTGCTGCTGTTCTTCGCCTTCTACCTGCTGATTCCGCTGTTGTATGCGCGCCGGCAGCCGGCCGGGCGGCGCGATCTGGTTGACGGCAGCCTGGTGTTCGGCACGCCGCTGATTGCCTTCTCGCTGCAGGCCGGCATGCTGCACGAACAACCGATGACGCTGGCCCTGTGTGCGCTGGGCCTGGCCGCGATCTATGCGCTGCTGGCGCGGGCGCTGATCGCGCGCGCGTCGTACACGGTGCTGGCGCAGTCGCATGCGGTACTGGCCGTGGGCTTTGCGACGCTGGCGGTGCCGTTGGCATTCTCGGCGCGTGCCACCGGCGCGGTATTCGCGCTGGAAGGCGCCGGTCTGGCCTGGCTGGGGTTGCGCCAGAAGCGCTGGTTGCCGCAGGTGACCGGTGCGCTGCTGCAACTCGCCGCCGCATTCGCGTTCGTGGTGGGTGCCGACCATTGGCACCAGGACCAGCGCTTCCTGCTCAACCCGACTGCGATCGGCGCGCTGCTGCTGGCCGTGGCAGGTTTCGCGGCGGCGTGGAGCTATCAGCGCAGGCAGCGCCATGACATCGCCCTGGCGTACTACCTGTGGGGCCTGCTGTGGTGGTTGGGCGGTCTGGTGCATGAAATCGGCCGCTTCTTCCCGCATTCGGCACAGGCCGATGCCGTGCTGGTGCTGGCCGCCGTCACCGCCTGGCTGGCGTCGGAAGTACAGCGCCGTATGCCGGCGCGTGCGCTGGGCGTGACCGCGCTGGTGATGCTGGCAGCGGGCTTCCCGTTGGCGCTGCTGCAGAGCGACGCGCATCAGCAGCCGTTTGCCGGCTACGGCGCATTGGCGTGGGCAGTGTTCGCTGTACTCGGCGTGCGCAGCCTGCTGTGCCTGCGTCAGGGCAGTGGCGGCGTGGCCCGTATCGCGCAGTTCCTGTGGTGGCTGCTGTGGCCGTCGCTGCTTTCGCTGCTGGCCCTGTGGGGCGGCGGCGACGCGCGCCTGGCGCAGGGCTGGACCGCGTTGCTGGTCACCCTGCCGTGGTTGCTGCTGGCGGCGCTGTCGCTGTGGCGCTGGAACGTGCTGCGCTGGCCGCTGGGTGCAGCGTTTGATCCGATGCGCCTGCCGCTGCAGAGCGTGATTTTCGCGGTGCTGGCGTTGGCCTGGTTGTTCGGCCTGACCTTGGCGGGTGACGCCACGCCGTTGCCGTGGCTGCCGCTGCTCAATCCTGCCGAACTGGCACAGTGGGTCAGCCTGTTGCTGATCGCGCGCTGGCTGTATGACGCGCAGGGCCCGGCGCCGCTGCAGCGGTTGCGTGTGCCGGTGCTGGCCGTGGCCGGTTTCATCGCGTTGACCAGCACCGTGCTGCACGGCGTGCATCATTGGGGCGGGGTGGTCTGGGATCCGACAATGGCCCGCTTCAGCCTGGCCCAGACCAGCCTGACCGTGTTGTGGAGCGTGCTTGGCGTGATCGCCTGGGTATGGGGCTCGCGTCGTGGCCAGCGTGTGTTGTGGATGGTCGGCGCCGTGTTGATGGCCGTGGTGCTGGCCAAGCTGGTGCTGATCGACCGCCAGCACCTGGGCAACCTGCTGGGAATCGCATCGTTCATCGCCTACGGCCTGCTGTGCACCGTGGTGGGCTACCTGGCGCCCGCGCCGCCGAGCGCGCCGCCAACCGTGGAGGAAAACCAATGAGGAAGTGGAGCCGAGCGTTGCTGCCGGTATTGTTCGGCGTGGCCGGTGCAGTTGCTGCACAGGCCACGGACTACCGCGCGCAGTACGCCGAACAATGGCCGCTGAGCCTGTCCAGCGCGCAGTCCGGTGCCTACCGGGTGGTGCTGGAGCCGGCGATCTATCGCCGTGCAGGCGCAGCCGATCTGGGCGACCTGCAGGTGTTCAACGCCGCTGGCCAGGCATTGCCGTCGGCGCTGCTGGCGCCGGACCAGCCGTTGGCGCAGCCACCGGTGCAGCGCGAGCTGCCGTGGTTCGCGCTGCCGCCGCTGGCCGAGGCCCAGCGCAACGATCTGCAGCTGCTGACCGAGCGCGATACCGACGGCCGTGTGCGCCGGGTCGAAGCTCGGCTTGGTGGTGGTGCAGTGGCGAACGGGCAGGGTGGTTGGTTGATCGATGCCAGCGTGCTTGGTCAGCAGCCGTTGGCAGCGCTGGTGCTGGACTGGGCCGAAGGCAGCCAGCCGCTGCAGGCGCAGGTACAGCTCGATGCCAGCGACGATCTGCAGCGCTGGCAGTCGATCGCCCGCGACGTCCCCCTGGTGGATCTGCAGCGCGCGGGCAAGCGCCTGCTGCAGCGCCGCCTGCAGGTCGACAGCAACGTGCGCTACCTGCGGATCCTGCCGCAGGGCGAGGCGCGCCTGCCGGAACTGCGCAGTGTATTGGCGGAACTGCCGCCGGCGCCGGCAACGGTGCCCTGGGAATGGCTGTCGCTGGCACCGACCGCGCAGGGCAAGGGGGAATTCACCTTTGAACTGGATGGCCGATTCCCGGTGACCCGCGCCGACGTGGCCAGCACCGACAACAGCCTGGTGCAGTGGACCTTGTTCAGTCGCGATGACGCTGCCGCCGAATGGCAGCGCCGAAGCGCGCCCTGGATTGCCTATCAGCTGCAGCAGGGTGCCCCGGGCCAGCGCCAGCAATCGGCGGCACAGCCGTTGGGCGGCATGTACCGCGACCGCTACTGGAAGCTGGTCGCGAGCCCGGTGGAGACCACCAGCGCCCCGACGCTGCGCCTGGGCTATCAACCGGAAGTGATGGTGTTCCTCAGCCAGGGCGCAGCGCCCTACGCACTGGCCGTGGGCAGTACCACCGCGCGCCGCGCAGAGGCACCGATCACGGTGCTGATCGAGGAACTGCGCCAGCGCAATGATCCGTCGTGGCAGCCGACGCTGGCACGCTTGGAAGGCAGCCCGGAGACGCTGGCCGGTGATGCGGCGCTGAAGCCGCAGCACGACTGGAAGGCGTGGCTGCTGTGGGCGTTGCTGGGGTTGGGGGTACTGGTTGTCGGCGGGCTGGCGTTGAGCCTGCTGAAGCAGAAGCCGTCGCCTTCGGCGTAGTTTGCAGCGAACGGCGCAGCCCCTCGTGGGTGGATGGT
>NZ_JBBPFR010000012.1:0-130000 GCF_037969685.1 Stenotrophomonas sp. G106K1
TGGACATGCGTGCAGTCTATCCAGCCCGAGCCCACGTGTCCCCATCCACGCATGGCGTGGATCTACCGTGTCGACCAAGGTCGACACCCACCAACAGCAGCACAGAACGAGGCAGGGGTCAGAGCCCGTTGCGCAGCAACGGGATCCGACCCCGACAGTTCGCGGGAATCTGTCAGAGGCGGGGCGGTGTGGGTGGGCAGGACCGTTGGCGCCATGGATGGCGCCATCGAGCCCCATGGAAGGGCTTACGGCGTGTCCTGCCCACCCACACCGCCCCGCCATCCACGGAATGCATGCTGTTGCCGTTGCCCTGGCCTCGGCAGGTGCAGGGCGCAGCCCTGCCGGCAAACCCTCACCGCTCCGAATGTCCGCTCTGGTCGTAATCGCGCGGACTGAACAGCTCCGGCTGGATCAGCTCGACAAACGCCCGTGCCTGCGCCGACAGCGCCTTGCCGCGGCGCACGATCACCCCGTAACTGCGCTCGGGGAACCAACGCTTCATCGAGCGTGCGGCCAACCGCTCGTGGTCGGCATCGTTCAGGCACAGCGCCGGCACGATGGAAATGCCCATGCCCATCGCCACGTACTGCTTGATCACCTCCCAGCCACCCACTTCCAGCGCAACGGTGTAGGCGATGCGGTGGCGCTGGAACACCTGGTCGACCAGCCGGTAAGTGATCTGCCGCTTCGGCGGCAGCACCAGCGGGTAACGGGCGATGTCGGCCAGTTCCAGCTCGCCACCGCTGGCCAGTGGATGGTCATGCGGGGCAATCAGCACCTGTTCGAAACGGTAGGCCGGGGCGTAGCTGAGGTCGGCCGGCACATCGGTCATCGAGCCGATCGCCAGATCGGCGGCATCCTCGCGCAGCAGGTCGGTGCCGTCGGCGCTGATGGCGTTGTGCAGGGTCAGGCGCACATCGGGGTAATGCTGGCGGAAGCGCTCGACGATCTTCGGCAGCAGGTACAGGATGGTCGAGCTGTTGGCGGCGATGTTCAGCTCGCCCGCGTCCAGCCCGCGCACCTTGTCGCGGAAGCGCGCTTCCAGGCCGTCCAGGCTTTCCACCAGCGGCTGCGCCATTTCATACAGCAGCTGGCCCTCGCGGCTGGGCACCAGGCGCCGGCCGCTACGCTCGAACAGGGGCACCCCCAACTCACGCTCCAGCGCCTGCAACTGCAGGCTGATGGCCGGTTGGCTGACGAAGAGCGCCTCAGCCGCCCGTGAGACCGAGCCCAGACGCACGGTCTGGCAGAACGCGCGCAGCGGCTTCAGCCGATCGGATTTGTAGGAAAAACGAGGACTTGGCGAGGTGCGCGTGGTCATGGCGTCACAAGTATTAGCACAAATTATGTAAAGCATTGCAAAAACTGTTTTGCCAAATACGGGGCTGCGGCCGCACGGTGGAGTCGTTCCCCCACGCTGGAGTCCTCCCATGTCCGCCGTCGCTTCCGCTGTTCCCTCCACCGCTGCCAAGGCCACGCCGGGCATCGCCCTGGCGACCCGGGTGGCGGGCCAGGCCACCGTGCTGCCGGCGCCGTTGCTGGCCCTGCTGGTGTCCCTGCACCGGGCGGTGGAACCCGGCCGGCAGGCGCGGTTGCAGGCCCGCCGCGAGCGCCAAGCGTTCTTCGACCAGGGCGGCCTGCCGGACTTCCGCGAGGACACCGCCAACATCCGTGCCGGTGACTGGACCGTGGCGCCGCTGCCGGTCGCGCTGCAGGACCGCCGCGTCGAGATCACCGGGCCGACCGACCCGAAGATGGTCATCAACGCGCTGAACTCCGGCGCCAAGGTGTTCATGGCCGACTTCGAGGATTCGACCTCGCCGACCTGGCGCAACCTGCTGGCTGGCCAGCAGTCGTTGGCTGCCGCAGTGCGCGGCGACCTGCAGTACACCGCGCCGGCATCCAACGGGAAGGCGGGCAAGCACTACGCGCTGCGCCCCTACGACGAGCAGGCGGTGCTGATCGTGCGTCCGCGCGGCTGGCACCTGGACGAAAAGCATGTGCGCGTGGATGGCCAGTTCCTCGCCGGCGGCCTGTTCGATGCGGCGGTGTTTGCCTTCCACAATGCGCGCGCGCTGCAGTCCAGGGACCGTGGCCCGTACTTCTACCTGCCCAAGCTGCAGAGCATGGAAGAGGCGGCGCTGTGGGAGATCGCGCTGTCGCACATCGAGGGCATGCTCGGCCTGCCGCACGGGCAGATCAAGGTGACCGTGCTGATCGAAACGCTGCCGGCGGTGTTCGAGATGGACGAGATCCTGCACGCCCTGCGCGATCGCATCGTCGGCCTCAACTGCGGGCGCTGGGATTACATCTTCTCGTACCTGAAGACCTTCCGCCGCCACGCTGACCGCGTGCTGCCCGAGCGCGGCCAGGTGACCATGACCCAGCCGTTCCTGAAGGCGTATTCGGAACTGCTGATCCAGACCTGCCATCGCCGCGGCGCATATGCGATGGGTGGCATGGCCGCGCAGATTCCGATCAACAACGATGCGGCCGCCAACGAGCAGGCGATGGCGCGGGTGCGTGCCGACAAGCTGCGCGAAGTGACCGCCGGCCACGATGGCACGTGGGTCGCGCACCCGGCGCTGATTCCGGTGGCGATGGCGATCTTCGACGAACACATGCCCACGCCCAACCAGCACCACGTGCTGCGCCAGGATGTGCGCGTGGGCCGCGATGAACTGATCGCGCGTCCGCCGGGCACGATCACCCGCGCTGGCTTCGAAGGCAATGTCGAAGTCTGCGTGCGCTACCTGGCCGCGTGGCTGGACGGCAACGGCTGCGTGCCGATCCACCACCTGATGGAGGACGCAGCGACCGCCGAGATCAGCCGCAGCCAGCTGTGGCAGTGGCTGCACACGCCGGGCCAGCAGCTGGACGACGGCACCGCGATTGATCTGGCACTGCTTGATACCACCCTGGCGCAGCTGCTCGCGCGCCTTGGCGATACCTCGGCGCTGCCCGGTGGCGGCCGCATCGAAGAAGCCATCACCCTGCTGGCCGAGCTGAGCCGCAGCAATGAACTGACCGACTTCCTGACCCTGCCGGCGTACGCGCGCATCGACTGATCGCTGCATGCCGCTTCCCTGCCGTTTCCTTCCCCGCTGCATCCGCACGAACCGAACTGGAGATAGACATGAGCACGCTGCCCACTGCCGAACAGATCCAGCACGACTGGGACACCAATCCGCGCTGGGAAGGCATCCAGCGCAACTACAGCGCCGCCGACGTGGTGCGCCTGCGCGGCACCGTCCATATCGAGCATTCGCTGGCCCGGCTGGGTGCGGAAAAGCTGTGGAAATCGCTGCATGAGCGCGACTTCGTCAACGCGCTCGGCGCGCTGACCGGCAACCAGGCCATGCAGCAGGTGAAGGCCGGGCTGAAGGCGATCTACCTGTCCGGTTGGCAGGTGGCCGCTGATGCCAACCTGGCCGGGCAGATGTACCCGGACCAGTCGTTGTACCCGGCCGATTCGGTGCCAGCAGTGGTCAAGCGCATCAACAACACGCTGCTGCGTGCCGACCAGCTGCACCATGCCGAAGGCAAGGATGACATCGACTTCCTGCAGCCGATCGTGGCCGACGCCGAAGCCGGCTTCGGCGGCGTGCTCAACGCCTTCGAGCTGATGAAGGCGATGATCGAAGCCGGTGCTGCCGGCGTGCACTTCGAAGACCAGCTGGCCTCGGTGAAGAAGTGCGGCCACATGGGTGGCAAGGTGCTGGTGCCGACCCGCGAGGCGATCGAGAAGCTCAACGCCGCGCGCCTGGCCGCCGACGTGCTGGGTGTGCCGACCCTGCTGGTGGCGCGTACCGACGCCGAGGCCGCTGATCTGCTGACCAGCGACATCGATGGCAACGACACGCCGTTTGCCACCGGCGAGCGCACCGTGGAGGGCTTCTACAAGACCCGCAACGGCCTGGACCAGGCCATCAGCCGTGGCCTGGCCTATGCACCGTATGCCGACCTGGTGTGGTGCGAGACCGGCAAGCCGGACCTGGAATTCGCGCGCAAGTTCGCCGAGGCGATCCATGCGAAGTTCCCGGGCAAGCTGCTGGCCTACAACTGCTCGCCCAGCTTCAACTGGAAGAAGAACCTGGACGACGCCACCATCGCAAAGTTCCAGAAGGAGCTGGGCAGCTACGGCTACAAGTTCCAGTTCATCACCCTGGCCGGTTTCCACGCGCTGAACTACGGCATGTTCAACCTGGCCCATGGCTACGCACGCCGGCAGATGAGCGCCTTCGTGGAACTGCAGGAAGCCGAGTTCGAAGCGGCCGAGCGCGGCTTCACCGCGGTCAAGCACCAGCGCGAGGTCGGCACCGGCTACTTCGATGCGGTGACCCAGGCGATCCAGCAGGGGCAGTCCTCGACCACCGCGCTGACCGGCTCGACCGAGGAAGAGCAGTTCCACGGCGGGCGCAGCGAACGCGCCGCGTGATCCGGTAGGGCCGGCCGCTGGCCGGCAACCACACGATGCTCCGGGCCCTGCGTGGCAGCCGGCCAGCGGCCGGCTCTACCGGGCCTGCGGATCCGATCAGGGTGGCCAGGGAAGGGCCAGACGACGCCGGCAGATCGGGGGATCTGCCGGCGTCGTTGTATCTGTGGCCGCTGCGACAATCGGCGCCGGCCACGCCAAGATATTGAAATGGCTTGCTTTCCTTCTGCCGCCAATACGCGTGAATGGGGCGTTTCCCTGTGGATGAGGCGGAGCGCTGCGTCTTCACAAAAATGAGAAGCGGCGCACAGTTTGATTCACTGATATGCTCCGCGGCTCACCAGGGGACGCTGGCGGCGGGTGCAGGGAATGACCGGCAGGGGTGCGGCCGAGAACATGGACACGACAACCGGTATCGCCAAAGTGGCGATGGCCGAGATCGTGCACGCGCTGCTTTCCGAAGAAGAGGTTGCCCTGTTCGCCCGGTTCGCCCAGCCCCGCAGGTTGCAGACGGGCCAGTGGCTGTTCCATCGCGGCCACCGCGGCGAGTGCATGTACATCATCCTCGAAGGCCTGATCGAGCTGGATTTCGGCGAGGACCTGGTGCTGAAGACGCTTGGCCGGCATGAGTTCTTCGGTGAGCTCGGCCTGTTGATGGGCGACCATCTCCGAAGCGCCAGCGCGCGGGTGATGGCCGACTGCCACGTGCTGGAACTGGGGCCGGCTGATTTCCATCGCCTGGTCGAGTCCGACCCGGGCCTGGTGGCCTACTTCCTGCGGCGCACGATCCTGCGCGTGCTGACCAACGAGCAGGCCTTGATCAGCCAGCTGCGGCGGCGCAACCATGACCTGGAAGCCGCCCTGGACAACCTGTACATCACCACCCACCAGCTCACCCATACCCGCGAACTGGTGCGCACCGACGAACTGACCGGCCTGCACAACCGCCGCGGCCTGGCCCTGTACCTGCAGGAATGCCGAACGCAGGAAGAAGGGCCGCCACAGGCCCTGCTGCTGATCGACTGTGACCGCTTCAAGCAGATCAACGACCGCCACGGCCACCAGGCCGGCGACCGGGTGCTGCAGAGTATGGGCAACATCCTGCGCTCGATGGCCGGCGAGCACGACCTGGCCTGCCGCCTGGGCGGCGACGAGTTCTGCCTGATCCTGCGCCGGGCCAATGTCGAGATCGTGCAGCACGCCGCCGAGTTCATCCAGAGTGCGGTGCACGGCCTGCTCGAACGCAGCCATGGCACCCCGCACGTCAGCCTGGCCAGCATCGGTGCCAGCCTGCTGGCCCCTGACGCGGACTGGAGCGAGTGGTACGCTCGCGCCGATCGTGCGCTGTACCAAGCCAAGCGCGCAGGCGGCAACTGCCTGCGGTGGACCGATGGTCCGGATGGACACTGAGCGGAGACCCTGGCGATGAATGGCGACAACGGAACGTCGGCCCCGCATAACGCCCAGCTGCGGGCGCTGCTGTTCACCGACCTGTGCGATTCGCTGCAGCTGGTGGAGCGTATCGGCGACGCCGCCGCGGCCACCCTCTTCCAGGAACACGACCGTCTGGTGCTGGTGCTGCAGCATCGCTGGAACGGGCAGTTGATCGACCGTTCCGACGGTCTGTTCCTGCTGTTCGAACGCCCGGTGGACGCGCTCGGTTTTGCGTTGGATTACCAGCGCGACCTGCAGGCGCTGGGCGAACAGCGTGGAGTTGAACTGCGTGCACGGGCGGGCCTGCATGTGGGTGATGTGCTGACCTGGGAAAACAGTCCCGAGGCGGTCAAGGTCGGCGCAAAGTCGATGGAAGTCGAAGGCCTGGCCAAGCCGATGGCCGCGCGCCTGATGACGCTGGCGCGTCCTGGCCAGATCCTGATGTCCGCGGTTGCCGAGTCACTGACCCGACGCGCCACCGATGCCTTGGGCGAGCGTGGCGAACGCCTGCTGTGGAAGTCGCACGGGCGTTGGCGGTTCAAGGGCATGCCGACCGTCCAGGAAGTGATTGAGGTTGGCGAGATCGGCTTTGCTCCGCTGCGACTGCCACGCGGCAACGCCAAGGCGCGGCGTGATCTGCCGTTGTGGCGGCAGCCGGTGGTGTTGCTGGCGGAGAGCCTGATCCTGGCGTCTGTCGTGGTGGGTGGTTGGTTTCTGTTGCGCCCGGAGCCGGCTATCGCATTCTCAGAACGCGATTGGGTGGTGCTGGCCGACCTTGAGAATTTCACCGGCGAGCCGGTGTTCGATGAATCGACACGCCACGCGATACTGATCGCGCTGGAACAGTCCCGCTACGTGAATGTGCTGTCCGAAGGCAAGATCCGCGAAAGCCTGGAAATGGCGCGCTTGTCCGGCGATACCCGCTTGAACCGCGGTGCAGCCATCGATGTGGCCATGCGCGAAGGTGCACGAGCGGTCCTGCTGCCGACCGTACGCCCCAAGGCAGGGGGCTATCAGCTGGGAATCGATGTGGTGGCGCCCGGCAGCGGGCAGGTGGTGCGCAGCTTCACCGTCGCCGCCGACGGCCCTGACCAGATGATGTTCGCGGTGGACGATGTCGTCGGTCGTCTGCGCCGCGGTCTTGGCGAATCGGTGGCCAGCCTGGAACAGTCCCTGCCGCTGCCGAAGGCTTCCACCCGCGATCTGCGCGCCCTGCGCGCCTATGCCCTGGCCGAGAATGCCCTGGGCCAGCGCCGCTTCGAGGAAGCACGCAATCTCTACCAGGCGGCGATCGACATCGATCCTGGTTTTGCCCTGGCCTACATGGGCGTGGCCAAGCTGCTGGCCCGCACCGAAGAAGGGCGGCAGGCCCGCGAGGCGATGCAGCACGCGCTCGCCCAGCAGGAACGCCTGCCACCGCGCGAGCGCCTGTACCTGAAGGCCTGGCAGGCGGAGCTGGAGCCGGGTGGCTGGGCCCTTGAACAATGGCGGACCTTGGCCAAGGTCTATCCCGATTCCTTCGCCGGGTTGTCCAACACGACCTGGCTGCTGCTGCAAGACAATCGTTTCAGCGAAGCCGAATCCTACGCCCATGCGGCGTCCGTACCACAGGATCCGCTGAGGCTGTATCCGATGGTGCAGCTGGCACGCATCCAGATCGCGCACAACCAACCACAGCTCGCCGCCGAAACGCTGGTGCAGGCACAAGGGCTGCGCGGCCGCGATGATCCCGATGACACCGGGGTCGATGTGTTGGTGGCGCAGCGCCGTTATGTGCAGGCCGGACAGCTGGTAGTGAAGCTGCGCACCGGTGATGCGCTGGCGCAGCGTATGCGGCTGCGTGCACAGCTGCTGCTGGCCGCTGACCAGGGTGATTGCGCGTCGATGCAGGCGGCCGTGCGCGAGGATGCGCCGGCACCTGAGCTTGCGGACATGCAGGTGCAGCAGCGATTGCAGCACGCCAGTGTGACCACGTTGTGCGCGGCGAGTGACAAAGCCGAGCTGCAGGCCATCGCAGCGCAGCTGCAGCCGCTGCTGGAAGATCGCGACGATCCCATGCAGCAGGCCCGCAGCCTGCAGTGGCTGGCCCTTGTCTATCTGGCCCAGCGGCAGGGACAGACCGATGTCGCCGAAGGCTGGCTGCATGCCAACGAGGCGCTGCTGCGCGCCCAGCGCAGCCCGATGGTCGGTAAATGGATGCGCGTGGTTGCAGCGATGGGCGAACTGCAGGGACAACGGCCTGATGCCGCACGCGCGCTGATCGAGCCGATGCTGGATGGCAGCGAACCGGTGCAGGCACACGTGGTGCTGCTGCATGCGTTACGTGCGCAGCGCGATGACGCCGGCGTGCGCCGCGAGCAGGAATGGCTGGCCCGTCACCGTGGTCAGGCCATTGCTGAGGTCACGGCGATGCAGGTCTGGCAGCCGCTGAACGTGCACGATGTATCGACCTGGGCCGCACCGTCCAAAGCGGTCGGCGCGCCCTGAGGCAGTAATCAGCCGCCGATGCGCTCGTCGACTTTGCCGGCTTCGAAGCAGAACACCACATTCATCGCGGTCAGCGAGCTGGCCAGGTGCTTCTGCAGGCCGTCACGAACGCGGGTGAGTTCTTCCACCGAGGCGAGCGAGTCGATCTTCATGCAGTCCTTCTCACCCAGGGCGGCGTCCAGGCCGATGCTGGAGAGGGCCTGAGCCGGTGATTCGGCGAAGCGTTCGCGGAACGCGGCATCGTTGATGAGGTTGTCCAGCAGTACGCCGGCGTCTTCAGCGGAAAGGCGGGGGTCGGTAGCCATGTCGATCATCCAGAGTTGAACCTACGGTATCGGCCACCAGCGCCCGGCATTTAGGGCGACGTGTGCATTGCACACGAACACGGTCGCAGTACCGCGGCGGGTGTGGGCAACCCGCATACTATGGGTTCAACTGGTGGAAGCCCCATGATGCAGATCCGACGTTGCGCGATCGTGATGTTCGAACCCCGTAGCGAAGTCTCGCTGGACCTCTCCCTGTTGCTGCAGGGCCAGGCGGGCCTGGCGACGCGCATGCATTGGCAGGCCCTTGCTGCCCACCTGGAGGCACCCGTGGAGGTGAGCATCGAGGAAATCGACGTGCTGGGCCGCATCGCGTCGGATCGCTGGGTGGAGCCTGCACAGGTCGGCATCGAAGGCGCCTTGCTGGCACGGCTGCTGGAGGTTGGTCTGGTGATCTGTCAGCAGCCTGGCGAGGCGGCTCATCGGGACCGCGACCAGCGCGTGCGCGACGCCAACTGGTGGCCTCTGTCGGCGCTGCAGCACCGGATGGGTCGCTGGGGAGATATCAACAGCGCGCGTGAGATGCGTGAACACAAGCTGGTCACGGCGCAGGATCTGCATGCCAGGTTCGGTGCACCGCCCGTCGCAGTGGACGCGCCCGATACCGATCCCTTGGTGTTACCCGATACGCCTGACGATGCGCGTGACCAGCTGCTGCGAAAGCGTGCAACCTGCCGCAACTTCGATGCGCAGCGTGCGCTGGCGCTTCCGTTGGTGGCGCAGGTGCTCAAGCGGACCGTGCAGGCACACGCTGCTCTGCGGCCGGGGGACGGCATGGAGTTCCTGAAGAAGAACATTCCTTCCGGCGGCGGCCTGCATCCGTTGGAAACCTATGTGGTCGCCCTGGCTGTCGACGGTCTTGCACCAGGCGTCTATCACTACCATCCGATGGAACACGCGTTGCGACCGGTCGCCGTCGCCACCGATGACCTGCGCAGCATGGTGCTGGGTTTTGTTTCCGGGCAGGACTGGTTCGCCGATGCTCCGCTGCACATCATCCAGGTGGCACGCTTCCCACGCAGCTTCTGGAAATACCGCAGCCATCCAAAGGCCTACAGGGCCGTGCTGCTTGATGCGGGGCACCTTTCGCAACAGTGGATGCTGTCAGCCACCGAACTTGGGCTGGCCGCGTACGTGACTGCGGCGATCAACGAAATCAACGTGGAGAAGGCGCTGGGGCTGGATGGCATCGACGCCAGCCCGGTGATGATATGTGGCCTGGGGTGGCGCGCGGCCGTCCAGGTCACCAGTGAATTCGACCCGCTGCAGCAGGTCTGGCGCAGCTAGGCCGCTGAGACACCAGCGCCTGCCGTAGTGGCCAGGCGCGTTCGGCTCGTCGTCTGATGCGCCGTCAGGCCACCTGTTTCATGGCCTCAGGAGCCAGGACCAATCCCAGTTGCTCCGACTCGAACATGAAGGGGACTTTGAAGGGGCCACTGCAGATCAGCGATGCCACCAGCTGGGAACGGACGGCGGAAAACTCCTCCTTGCTGGCCAGCACGCCATGGATTGCACAGGGGCTGCCACCCGCCATCGGCTGCAGGCCATGTCGAACCAACGCTGCACTGGGATCAACGGAGAATTCGTTGCGGAACGCGTCATCGTCGCACAGCAGATCGAGCAGGCGTACGGCGTTGTCGGCGGACAGCGGGGGCTTTCGGTACATGGTGACTCCTGTGATAGCCGAAGTGATGGATGCGCCGCAGAGCGGCAAACGAAGACTATCAGCTGGCGGCGACGTGCTGAAATGATCAACGCACTGCATGGTGCCGCGACGCCGGCGCCTTGCAGGTTGTCCGCGAAGCAACGCCGTGCAAGGCAGTCTGTGGTCCGCAGGCGCAAGACGCCCAACGATTTGTGAGCCGGGCAGCGCCCGGCTCACCCTCCATCACGCCGCTTCGAAATCCACCAGCACTGCACCATCTCCCACCTGGTCACCGGCTTTGGCGCGATAACCCTTCACCGTGCCATCGGCCGGTGCCTGCAGGGTGTGTTCCATCTTCATCGCTTCCAGCACCACCAGCGGCGTGCCGCGCTTCACCTGCCTGCCTGCCGCCACCAGCGTTGCCACGATCCTGCCGGGCATCGGTGCCAGCAGGCTGCCGGCGTCGGCGCTGGCCTGTTCCGATTCGCCCACCGGGTCGTGCAGGGTGAAGCGGTGCTGGCCATCGCTGCCGAACAGGTACAGCTGGTCGCCATCGCGCTGCAGCTGCAACCGCCAGCGACGCGCGTCCAGCTGCACCGACAGGGTGTGGCCATCGGCATGGCCGACGACCTGCTTCGGCGCGGCGTCATCGCACTGCACGCGCCAGCCATCGGCCGTGGCCCACACCTTCAGCGTGTGCGCCCGCTCTCCCTGCTGCAGCGGCACCACGCGTGCGGCAGGCGCGCCCAGCCGCCAGCCATCCTGTGCCTGCCACGGCGAATGCGGGTCGCGCACATCGGCGGCAGCGGCCGGTGTGCTTGCTACCGCGGCGATCGCTGCCAGTTCCCACAGCGCCTGCTCACCGTCACCGGTCGCCGCCAGTGCGGCCTGCTCACGCTCGATCAGTGCGGTATCCAGCTTTGCGTTGGCGAACGAATCGGTGTGCAGCAGGCGGCGCAGGAAGCCGGCATTGGTGGTCACGCCCACCACCTGGCAGTCGGCCAGGGCCTGGCTCATGCGCCGCAGCGCGGCGTCGCGGTCCACGTCCCAGACGATCAGCTTGGCAATCATCGGGTCGTAGTACGGGGTGATGCTGTCGCCTTCCTCCACACCGGTGTCCACCCGCACGTTCGCCGACGGAGTCGGCAGGCGCAGGCGGCGCAGGGTGCCGGTGGACGGCAGGAAGCCACGGTCGGCATCTTCGGCGTACAAGCGCGCTTCGAGCGCATGGCCGTGGATGGTCAGTTCGTCCTGGCGCTTGGGCAGCGGCTGGCCGGCTGCAACGCGCAGCTGCCATTCCACCAGGTCGGTACCGGTGATGAACTCGGTGACCGGATGTTCGACCTGCAGGCGGGTGTTCATTTCCATGAAGTAGAAATCGCCGTCCGGGCCGGCGATGAACTCCACCGTGCCCGCACCAACGTAGCCCACCGCGCGCGCGGCATCGACGGCGGCCTTGCCCATCGCTGCGCGCCGGTCGGCGCTCATGCCCGGGGCCGGTGCTTCTTCCAGCACCTTCTGGTGGCGGCGCTGCACCGAGCAGTCGCGCTCGAACAGATACACCGCCTCGCCATGGCCACCGCCGAATACCTGGATCTCGATATGGCGCGGGCGCTCGACATACTTCTCGACCAGCACGTGGTCGTTGCCGAACGCCGAGGCTGCCTCGCGCTGGCAGCTGGCCAGCGCATCGACGAAGTCCTCGCTGCGCTCGACCTTGCGCATGCCCTTGCCGCCGCCGCCGGCGCTGGCTTTGATCAGCACCGGGTAGCCGATGCCATCGGCCTGGGTGCGCAGGAACTCCGGCGCCTGCTGGTCGCCGTGGTAGCCCGGCGTCAGCGGCACGCCAGCCTTGGCCATCAGGGCCTTGGCCGCGCTCTTGTCGCCCATCGCGCGGATCGCACTGGCGGGCGGACCGATGAAGGTGATCCCCGCCGCGACGCAGGCGTCGGCGAAATCGGCGTTCTCGGACAGGAAGCCGTAGCCGGGATGGATGGCCTGCGCGCCGCTGCGGCGTGCGGCATCGAGGATGGCATCGCTGCGCAGGTAGCTCTCGCGCGCAGCGGCCGGGCCGATGTGGATGGCCTCGTCGGCCAGGCGCACATGGCGTGCATTGCGGTCCGCATCGGAATACACCGCCACGGTGGCGATGCCGAGGCGACGGCAGGTGGCGATGACGCGGCAGGCGATCTCGCCGCGGTTGGCGATCAGGACTTTGCTGAACATGGCAACAGACTCGGTCATGGCACAGGTCACATGCGGAACACGCCGAAGCGCGTCTGCTGCGGGGGAGCGTTGAGGCTGGCCGACAGGGCCAGGGCCAATACCCGGCGGGTATCGACCGGATCGATCACACCGTCGTCCCATAGGCGCGCACTGGCGTAATACGGGTGGCCCTGCTGTTCGAACTGGTCGCGGATCGGTGCCTTGAACGCCTCCTCTTCCCCGCCCGGCCACTGCCCGCCCTTGGCTTCGATGCCATCACGCTTGACCGTGGCCAGCACGCTGGCCGCCTGTTCGCCGCCCATCACGCCGATGCGTGCGTTCGGCCACATCCACAGGAAGTTGGGCGAGTACGCGCGGCCGCACATGCCGTAGTTGCCGGCACCGAACGAGCCGCCGATCACCACGGTGAACTTGGGTACCTTGGCGCAGGCCACCGCCATCACCAGCTTGGCGCCGTCCTTGGCGATGCCGCCCTGCTCGTACTTGCGGCCGACCATGAAGCCGGTGATGTTCTGCAGGAACACCAGCGGGATGTTGCGCTGGGTGCACAGCTCGATGAAGTGCGCGCCCTTCAGTGCGGACTCGGAGAACAGGATGCCGTTGTTGGCGATGATGCCGATCGGATAGCCGTGCAGATGGGCGAAGCCGGTGACCAGCGTTGCGCCATAGCGCGGCTTGAACTCGTCAAAGCGCGAGCCGTCGACCAGTCGCGCGATCACTTCGCGCACATCGTAGGGCTTGCGCGTATCGGCCGGGATAACCCCGTACAGTTCGTGCGCGGGCAGCAGCGGTTCTTCCACCGGCTGCAGCGCCATCGCGGCTTCGGGCTTGCGCCAGTTGAGCTGGGCGATGATCGCGCGCACCCGTGCCAACGCCTGCAGGTCGTTGTCGGCCATGTGGTCGGCCACGCCGGAAATGCGCGTGTGCACATCGGCACCGCCCAGTTCTTCGGCCGTCACCACTTCGCCGGTGGCCGCCTTCACCAGCGGCGGGCCGCCGAGGAAGATCGTGCCCTGCTCGCGCACGATCACCGTCTCGTCGCTCATCGCCGGCACATAGGCGCCACCGGCGGTGCAGCTGCCCATCACGCAGGCGATCTGCGGAATGCCCTGCGCGGAGAGATTGGCCTGGTTGTAGAAGATGCGGCCGAAATGGTCGCGGTCGGGGAACACCTCATCCTGCAGCGGCAGGAAGGCGCCGCCGGAATCGACCAGGTAGATGCACGGCAGGTGGTTCTGCTCGGCGATCTCCTGCGCGCGCAGATGCTTCTTCACCGTCACCGGGTAATAGGTGCCGCCCTTGACCGTGGCATCGTTGGCCACGATCACGCACTCCACGCCACTCACGCGGCCGATGCCGGCGACCACGCCAGCAGCGGGCACGGCATCGTCGTACATGCCGTGCGCGGCCAGCGGCGCGATTTCCAGGAACGCACTGCCCGGGTCGAGCAGTGCATCGATGCGGTCGCGCACCAGCAGCTTGCCGCGTGCGGTGTGCTTGGCGCGCGCCGCTTCGCTGCCGCCAAGTGCGGTGCGGGCGAGAGTGGCGTGCAGGTCGTCGACTACGGCCTGCATTGCCGCGCGGTTGCTTTCAAACATTTCGCTGCCCGGTTGCAGCTGGCTGCCTAGGATGCTCATGGGGTGCCTTACAGGGTGCGCTGGAACAGTTCGCGGCCGATCAGCATGCGGCGGATCTCCGACGTGCCGGCGCCGATTTCATACAGCTTGGCGTCGCGCCACAAGCGGCCGGTCGGGTACTCGTTGATGTAGCCGTTGCCGCCGAGGATCTGGATCGCCTGGCCGGTCAGCCAGGTCGCCTTCTCGGCGGCGTACAGGATCGCGCCGGCTGCATCCTGGCGGGTGGTACGGCCCTGGTCGCAGGCGCGCGCCACGGCATACACATAGGCGCGGCAGGCACCCAGGCCTACGTACATGTCGGCGATCTTGGCCTGGATCAGCTGGAAGCTGCCGATCGGCTCACCGAACTGGTGGCGTTCGTGCACGTACGGCATCACCACGTCCATCGCGGCGGCCATCAGGCCCAGTGGGCCGCCGGACAGCACCACGCGCTCGTAGTCCAGGCCGGACATCAGCACGCGCACGCCACCACCAACCGTACCCAGCACGTTCTCTTCGGGAATCTCGCAGTCCTGGAACACCAGTTCGCAGGTGGGCGAGGAGCGCATGCCCAGCTTGTCCAGCTTCTGCGCGGTGGAGAAACCCTTCATGCCCTTCTCGACCAGGAAGGCGGTGATGCCCTTGGCACCGGCCTCGACATCGGTCTTGGCGTACACCACCAGCACGTCGGCGTCGGGGCCGTTGGTGATCCACATCTTGTTGCCGTTGAGCACGTAGCGGTCGCCGCGCTTGTCCGCGCGCAGCTTCATCGATACCACGTCCGAACCCGCACCCGGTTCGCTCATCGCCAGCGCGCCGACCTTGGCGCCGCTGCACAGGTCCGGCAGGAAGCGCTGCTTCTGCGCCTCGGTGCCGTTCTTGCGCAGCTGGTTCACGCACAGGTTCGAATGCGCGCCGTAGGACAGGGCGATGCCGCCGGAGGCGCGGGAGATTTCTTCCATCGCCACCACGTGGGCCAGGTAGCCCATGCCGGTGCCGCCGTATTCTTCTTCCACGGTCAGACCCAGCAGGCCCTGTTCGCCCAACTTGGGCCATAGTGCCAACGGGAACTGGTTGGTCGCATCGGCCTCGGCCGCGAGCGGCGCGATCTCGGCAGCGGCAAAATGGGCCACGCTCTGGCGCAGCAGGTCGATATCTTCGCCGAGGTCGAAGTTCAGGGATGGCACGTGCATTGCGATGGCTCCACGAGGGAAGGTGGGGAATGGACGCACCCGGAAAGGGAAGCGGGCGGCTGTTCACAGCAGCGGCCCGCGCGGGCGATTGGACCCCAGCGTAGCGGGGTTCGGGTAAGAAGTGAATACAAATTCAAAAATTGAAACCAGACTCAGAACATGGCCTACAAACGCTCAGCATTGATGGAAGAACGCCTGGCCGGGGCCCGTGAACGGATCCTGCTGGCCACCCGCGAACTGGTCGCCACCGGCGGCTGGCGCAACGCGCCGGTAACCGCCGTGGCCACCCAGGCCGGGGTCTCCACCGGCCTGATCTACCGCCACTTCCCGTCCAAAGCCGAGCTGTTCGTGGAAGTGCTCAACGCTGCCGTGGCCCATGAGGTGGCGATCATGGAGCGCATCGCCAGTGCGCCGGAGCCGGCCAGCGTGCGCCTGCGCCAGGCCATCACCGCCTTCGTCCGCCGTGCCCTGGCCGGCCCGGGTCTGGCCCATGCCTTCATCGTCGAGCCGGTGGATCCGGACGTGGAAGCCGAGCGCATGCGCGGCCGCCGTGCCTTCGGCGACGTGTTCCTGCGCCTGGTGGAAGAGGGCGTGGCGGCCGGTGAACTGCCGGCACAGGACGCGCACGCTGCCGCCGCCTGCCTGGTGGGTGCCTTCACCGAAGCGATGGTCGGCCCGACCGCGCCCAGCCGCGAAGCGCATCGCGACGAGGACGCACTGGTCGAGGCCATCTGCAGTTTCTGCCTGCGGGCTGTTGGCGCAGGGTGATGCCACTGTTGCGGGTGCCGGGCGGCTTCTGCCGCGCTTCGCGCTCGCCGGGCGCGGCCCGGCGCTACCCGCATGCGGCCACGGCCGCATGCTGCGCCGCACCAGCCCTGATGCCTGTTGTCGGGCGCGGCGTGCGTTCTATACTCGGCCCATCACGCAGTCGCTCAGCCGTGGTCCAACGACTATCAGCCAGGGGTAACGAAGAGTGCGGAATTACGATCTGGAGTTCCTGAAACGCTTCTCCATGGTGATCGCGCTGTTGATGGCCATCACCCTCGGTCTGATCCTGCTGGCCGCGTTCATCCACACCCGGATTCCGCCCGAGGTGTCGCCTACCGCCGCCAAACGCACCGAACAGCGCATTTCGCCCACCGGTGCGGTGTACGCCGGCAGCACCGGCGCGGCCGCGCAGGCTGCAGCGCATGCCGCCGCGCTGGCCAAGGCCGCCTCGCAGGTGGCCTACGGCGGTACCAAGGACGGCAAGGTGATCTTCGACAACCTGTGCACCGCCTGCCATACCACCGGCGTGGGCATGGCGCCGACGCTGGACCACTCGCACTGGGACAAGCGCCTGGCGCAGGGCAAGGACACCCTCTACAAGCACGCCATCGAGGGCTATACCGGCCCCGACGGCGGCATCATGCCGCCCAAGGGCGGCAACCCGGCGCTCACCGAAGAGCAGATCCACGCCACCGTGGACTGGATGCTGGGCAATCTGAAGTAGCGCGCGGCCGCATCCACGCATGGCGTGGATCTACTACGGATACGCGTGCCCGCTCAGGTGGCCGGCACTCCCTTTGCCCACCAAGGCCGAAACCCCGCTGCGCAGGCGGGGTTTCGCATTTCAGGGTTAGTCTGTGCGCCTCTTCCGTGGAGTCGTCTGTCGATGCGTCGCCGTTCCCTCGCCCTTGCCCTGTCCCTGCTGCTGCCGGCATCCGCTTTCGCCCAGGCCCAGCCGCAGGTTGCGCCGACCCCGGCGCCCGCGCCGCGCAGCCCGGCCACCGTCACCCTGGCCGCCGCGCCGGCCGACTGGCGTGCACTGGAGGGCCAGCACGTGCGCATCGCCGCGCCGCTCACCCTGGCCGGCACCGATGGCCTGGAACGTTTCGGCCAGCTCACCGTCGCCTTCGATGGCCGCCTCTGGCAGCCGACCGAAGTGGCCGTGCCCGGTAGCGCCGGTATCGAACAGGTGATGGCCGACAACCAGCGCCGCCGCCTGGTGCTGGACGACGGCAGCGATGCACGTGACCCGGCCAGCGTCGCCTATCTACCGGGCAACCCGGTGCTGCGTACCGGCATGCAGCTGCGCAACGTGGAAGGCACCGTGCGCGTGGATGCACAGGGCCGCCCCAGCCTGCTGGTCGACGGCACATTGAAGCTGCCGGAACTGCAGCGGCCGGCCGTGCCGAGCGTGCCCGGCAGCCTGCATATCGCCGCCTTCAACCTGGAGAACTTCTTCAATGGTGACGGCCAGGGCGGTGGGTTCCCGACCCTGCGCGGTGCGCGCACGCTGGACGAGCACAAGGCGCAGGTCGGCAAGCTGGTCGCCACCGTCAACGCGCTTGGCGCTGACATCGCCGCACTGATGGAACTGGAGAACGACGGCTACGGCCCGCAGTCGGCCATCGCCGAACTGGTAAACGCACTCAATATCGGTCTCGCGGCCGACAAACAG
Source organism: Stenotrophomonas sp. G106K1 (assembly GCF_037969685.1). NCBI lineage: Bacteria > Pseudomonadati > Pseudomonadota > Gammaproteobacteria > Lysobacterales > Lysobacteraceae > Stenotrophomonas > Stenotrophomonas sp. G106K1. Next base: position 17,803 of record NZ_JBBPFR010000012.1, read on the forward strand.
TGGGCGTTCGTCGACGCCGGTGAAGGCCCCGGCAGCAATCCGATCCGCGTCGGCATCATCTACCGCAGGGGCGAATTCAAGCCGCTCGGCACGCCGCTGACCAAGCTCGACGGTCCCTTCGCCGAGCACAGCCGTGCGCCGCTGGCGCAGGCGTTCCAGGGCAAGGGCGCACCGTTCATGGTGGTCGCCAACCACTTCAAGTCCAAGGGCTGCCGCGATGCCAGTGGCGCCGACGCCGACCGCAACGACGGTCAGGGCTGCTGGAACGCCACCCGCGTGGAATCGGCCAGGCAGCTCAACACCTGGGCGCAGGCCGAAGCCGCGCGCCTGAAGGTTAAGGACGTGGTGCTGATGGGCGACTTCAACGCCTACGCCATGGAAGACCCGATCCGCACCCTGCATGACCTGGGCTGGCAGGATGCCTTCAAGGTGGCCAAGGTCGAACAGCCCTACAGCTACGTCTACAACGGCTATACCGGTCGCCTCGATCACGCGCTGCTCAGCCCGACGATGGCCAAGCGCCTGCGTGGCGCTGCCGAGTGGCACAGCAACGCCGACGAGCAGGACGCCAGCGGCTACCAGGGCCGCAACGTGCAGGGCCCGTGGCGCAGCTCCGACCACGACCCGCTGCTGCTGGGCTTCGACAAGTAAGCCCTCGCCGGGGTCAGAGCCCATTCCGCAGGAATGGGATCCGACCCCGGGCATCACTTACCCCCAGGCGATCAAACCAATCGCCAGCACCGCCAGCGCCAGGCCGGCACGGTTCCAGCGCGTGGTCACCTCGCCAAAGGCGAACACGCCCACCAGCGCACCCAGCACCACCACGCCGATGTTCATGCCGGCGAACACGGTGGCCGGACTGTCCGGCATCGACTGGTGCGCATGCACGTAGAACAGGATGTTGCCGCCGTTGAGCAGGCCCAGCAGCGCGCCGGCACCGACGTTGCGCCAGGCCAGGCGGCTGCGCCCGCTGAAATGCCGCCACAGCTGCAGCGCCAGCATCAGTACGAAGGCCACGCTGAAACTGGCCAGCACCGCCGCCATCGACGGCGTGCCCGACAGCGCCACCTGCTTCAACAGGACGTCCACCACCGCAAAGCCGGCCCACACGCCCAGCAACCAGCCCCAGCCGCCGGCGGAAGCGGCCACTGCCGGGCCGCGTGGACGCAGGCTGATGGCCACCATCGCCAGCAGGCCCAGGCCCAGCCCGACCAGCTTCCACGGCGTGGCAGTCTGCCCGAAGAACAGGAACGCCGCCGCCAGCGACAGCAGGAGCGACAACCGCTGCGCCACATCACTGCGGACGATGCCGGCCACCGCTACCGCGCGGCCCAGCACCAGGAAGATCGAGGGCAGCACCACCGCCAGCGCCAGCAGTGATACCCACGGTGCATGCGGTGCGCGCAAGGCATCCAGCGGCGGCTGCAGCACCACCGCCGTCATCGTCGCGGCGACCAGATAGTTCCAGGTCACCATCTGCGCAACATCCAGCTGGCGACGGCCAGCGAGCTTCAACACCACCGAAACCAGCACACTGCAGATCACGGCCAGGGACAGGTAGAGCATGGGGCGGGCACAGGGCAGCGGCGGGGGACGCTATCATGGTGCCATGCACAAGCCCTCGTTCCCCGTCGCCCCCGGCGAAACCGCCTGCATCTCACTGGAAGGCCCGGTTGGCCCGCTGGAAGTGCTCGTCGACCTGCCCAAGGCCGATGTGCCGGTGCAGCCGATCGTGGCCGTCATCTGCCATCCGCTGTCCACCGAAGGCGGCACCCTGCACAACAAGGTGGTCACCATGACCGCCACCACCCTGCGTGAACTGGGCATCGCCACGGTGCGCTTCAACTTCCGCAGCGTCGGTGGTTCTGCCGGTGAATTCGACCATGGCGTGGGCGAGCAGGAGGACCTGAAGGCCGTCACCGCCTGGGTCCGCCAGCAGCGCCCGGACGACCGCCTGTGGCTGGCCGGCTTCAGCTTCGGCGCGTTCGTTTCGCTGAAGGCCGCTGCCGAGCTGCAGCCCGAAGCGCTGATCTCGATCGCGCCGCCGGCGGGCCGTTGGGACTTCGGTGGCATCGCGCCGCCGGCGCGCTGGCTGGTGATCCAGGGCGAGCAGGATGAAATCGTCGACCCACAGGCGGTCTACCAGTGGCTGGACACCCTCGATGCGCCGCATGAGCTGGTACGCATGCCGGACACCAGCCACTTCTTCCACCGCAAGCTGATCGACCTGCGCGGCGCGCTCACCCACGGCGTCAAGCATTGGCTGGGCACGGCGGCATGAGCGAGGTGGAACTGACCCCGACGCAGCGCTACGCGGCCGGGGTGGAACGCGGCGATTGGCAGAATGACCCGGCCCAGCATGCGGCCCTGGCCGAGCTGGACCGGATCCACCTGGCCCTGGTGGACAGCGCCGAGGATGGCTGGCTGGACCGCCTGTCCTCGTTCTGGAAGAAGCCCGAGCCGGTCAAGGGCCTGTACTTCTGGGGCGGCGTCGGCCGCGGCAAGACCTTCCTGGTGGACCTGTTCTACGACGGCCTGCCGATCAAGCAGAAGTACCGCACCCACTTCCATCGTTTCATGCGCAGCGTCCACGAGCGCCTGCGCGAGCACCAGGGCCAGAGCGACCCGCTGGCGAAGATCGCCCAGGAATGGCGCAGCAACCTGCGCGTGCTGGTGCTGGACGAGTTCTTCGTCACTGACATCGGTGATGCCATGCTGTTGGCGCGCCTGCTGGAGCGGATGTTCGCCGAGGGCGTGACCCTGGTCACCACCTCCAACACGGCGGTGGAGAACCTGTACCTCAACGGCCTGCAGCGCGAGAGCTTCCTGCCGGCCATCGGCCTGCTGCAGCGCTACTGCGTGGAGCTGTACGCCGAGGGCACCGAGGACTACCGCATGCGCGCGCTGACCCGTTCGCCGGTGTACCGCGCGCCGCTGGCCGCCGACAGCGACACCTGGCTGGCCACGCGCTGGGGCGAACTGAGCGGTGGCCATCCGGCCAAGACGGGCAACATCGAGATCGAGAGCCGCAAGATCCCGGTGCGCGCGCGTGGCAAGAGCATTGCCTGGTTCGACTTCGCCGCCCTGTGTGAAGGCCCGCGTGGGACGTCGGATTACATCGAGATCGCGCACGAGTTCAACACCGTGCTGCTGGGCGGCATTCCGGCCTTCGACCGGCTGAACGAAGATGCCGCGCGCCGCTTCGTCAACCTGATCGACGAGCTGTACGACCGCCACGTCAACCTGGTCTGCACCGCCAGCACCTCGCCGGTCGAGCTGTACACCGGTACCCGCCTGCAGGGTGCGTTCGAGCGCACGGCCTCGCGCCTGATCGAAATGCAGAGCGCCGAGTACCTGGGCACTCCGCACCGGGCGTGACAACAGGGGGAGTGCCGGCCACTGGCCGGCATCTGCACGATGCAACCGGGCCCATGGGCTGCCGGCCAGCGGCCGGCACTACCCGGTGCCGCCCGTCCACCGGCTGCCCACCACCTATCCACAGAGTTGTCCCTCGCCTGCATGGCCCTGTCATGTGAAGCTGTCATTGTTCCGCTGGTGGGGTGCTGATTACCGCCACCACGACGCTTTTCGGGCTTGACTGCGCAGCCCGATCCAGCAGGTCCAAAGCGTCCAAACCGGGCGCCTATGGCACGATCCTTGCGGCGCAAGGGATTGCCGAATTTCACTACATTTGGCGTTGACGGACCCAACTACCCCCACTATCTTGTGGCTGTCGGTTGTGGGGACCCCAAGCCGCCGGGTCCATGGAATGGATCGCCGGACCCTCCGGTGATACGCCCTCCATGCCCGCAGCGGCACCGGTCAGCACTGCCAGCAGCAGCCACGGGCGCAGGGTCTCAATTCCTGCGACACCGGTCTGCCACCCTGGGGTGTCACGTCCCGGGCCGCGTCATCCGATGCACCGAGCCACCATCCATCACGCCAAGAGGACACACGCCGTGACCACCGAGACCAGCGCCACCATCGAGAAGGAAAGCGAGTTCCTGTTGACGTCGCCGCCGACGTCCAACGCGATGAGTGTGACCAAGCGCAATGGCACGACCGAGCTGGTGGATCTGAACAAGATCGTCCGCGCGGTGCAGCGTTCCTCTGAAGGCCTGCACGCCGTCGATCCGATGCGCGTGGCCACCCGCACCATTTCCGGCCTGTACAACGGCGCCACCACCCAGGAGCTGGACGAACTGTCCATCCGCACCGCGGCGCTGCTGATCGGCGAAGAGCCCGAGTACGGCCGCCTGGCCGCGCGCCTGCTGGCCAACTTCATCGCCAAGGAAGTGTCCAACCAGGAAATCCACGCGTTCTCGCAGTCGGTGGGTCGTGGCCACGAAGTGGGCCTGATCAACGACCGCCTGCTGAACTTCGTGCAGACCAACGCACGCAAGCTCAACGATGCCATCGACATCTCGCTGGACCTGAACTTCGATTACTTCGGCCTGCGTACCCTGTACGACCGCTACCTGCTGCGCCACCCGCACACCCGCAAGGTGATCGAGACCCCGCAGCAGTTCTTCCTGCGCATCGCCAGCGCGCTGAGCGAGGACGTGCCGGAAACCCTGGCGCTGTACAAGCGCATGGGCAACCTGGACTACCTGCCGTCCAGCCCGACCCTGTTCAACTCCGGCACCACCCACGAGCAGCTGTCCTCGTGCTTCCTGCTGGACTCGCCGCAGGATTCGCTGGAATCTATCTACTCCAAGTACGGCGACATCGCCCAGCTGTCCAAGTTCTCCGGCGGCATCGGCGTCAGCTACACCCGCGTGCGGTCGCGTGGCTCGCTGATCAAGTCGACCAACGGCCATTCCAACGGCATCGTGCCGTGGCTGAAGACCATGGATTCGTCGGTGGCTGCGGTGAACCAGGGTGGCAAGCGCAAGGGCGCGGCCTGTGTGTACCTGGAAACCTGGCACGCCGACATCGAGGACTTCCTCGAGCTGCGTGACAACACCGGCGACGAATCGCGCCGTGCGCACAACCTGAACCTGGCCAACTGGATCCCGGACCTGTTCATGAAGCGCGTCGAGTCGGACCAGGAATGGTCGCTGTTCGATCCGCGCGTGGTGCCCGAGTTCACCGACCTGTTCGGTGAAGCCTTCGAGGCTGCCTACCTGCAGGCCGAAGCACAGGGCAAGGCCAACCGCACCATCTCCGCACGCAAGCTGTACTCGCGGATGATGCGCACCCTGGCCGAGACCGGCAACGGCTGGATGACCTTCAAGGACAAGTGCAACCGCGCCAGCAACCAGACCCTGCGCGCCGGCAACGTGATCCACCTGTCCAACCTGTGCACCGAGATCCTGGAAGTCACCTCGGCCGAAGAGACCGCAGTGTGCAACCTGGGTTCGATCAACCTGGGCAACCACTTCGACGGCAACGGCGAGTTCGATTTCGACAAGCTGGCCGACACCGTGCGCCTGGCCGTGCGCCAGCTGGACCGCGTGATCGACCTGAACTTCTACCCGATCGAATCGGCACGCCGCGGCAACCTGCGCTGGCGTCCGGTCGGCCTGGGCTGCATGGGCCTGCAGGACGTGTTCTTCCGCAAGCGCCTGCCGTTCGATGGCGCCGAAGCCCGCGCGCTGTCGAAGAAGATTGCCGAGACCATCTACTTCCACGCGCTGGAAACCTCGGTGGAACTGGCCCAGGAACGCGGCAAGCACCCGTCCTTCGCCGACACCCGTGCGGCCAGCGGCGAGCTGCAGTTCGATGCCTGGAACGTGGTACCGGAAGATGCCGCACGCTGGGACGCCCTGCGTGAGCGCATCAAGGAACACGGCCTGCGCAACTCGCTGATGATCGCGATTGCCCCGACCGCCACCATCGCCTCCATCGCCGGCTGCTACGAGTGCGTGGAACCGCAGGTGTCCAACCTGTTCAAGCGCGAGACCCTGTCCGGTGACTTCCTGCAGGTGAACCGCTACCTGGTGAACGAGCTGAAGAAGCTGGGCCACTGGACCCCGGAAATGCGCGATGCGATCAAGTTGGCTGACGGCTCGATCCAGGCCATCACCCAGATTCCGGAAACGCTGCGCCACGTCTATCGCACCGCGTGGGAGCTGCCGATGCGTTCGCTGATCGACATGGCCGCCGATCGTGGTGCCTTCATCGACCAGTCCGCCTCGCTCAACCTGTTCATGGAAAGCCCGAGCATCGGCGCGATGTCGTCCATGTACATGTACGCCTGGAAGCAGGGCATCAAGACCACCTACTACCTGCGTTCGCGTCCAGCCACCAAGATCGCCAAGACCACCGTCAGCCACGTGGCCACCGCCGGCCCGGAGAAGGTGTTCAGCCCGGAAGAGGCCATCGCCTGCTCGCTGGAGAACCCGGAAGCCTGCGAGGCCTGCCAGTAAGACGCGCCGTGCCGGCGATCGCCGGCACCTCATACCTGTAGAGCCGAGCCATGCTCGTCTGCAGAGAGACACCCACGGTAGCGCCGGGCCATGCCTGGCCGCTCACCCAGGAATTCAAGGAAACACCCATGGCCGACAAGCCCAAGCAGATGCTGCTCGATCCCGGTTTTGAACTGACCCTGCGCCCGATGCGCTACCCGCAGTTCTATGACATGTACCGGAACGCGATCAAGAACACCTGGACGGTGGAAGAGATCAACTTCCAGATCGACATCAGCGACCTGCACAGCAAGATGTCGCCGGGCGAGCGTCACCTGATCCATCGTCTGGTCGCGTTCTTCGCCACCGGCGATTCGATCGTGTCCAACAACCTGGTGCTGAACCTGTACCAGCACTTGAACGCGCCCGAAGCGCGCATGTACCTGTCGCGCCAGCTGTATGAAGAAGCGCTGCACGTGCAGTTCTACCTGACCCTGCTGGACAACTACCTGCCGGATCCGGACGAGCGCGTCAAAGCCTTCGCTGCGGTGGAGAACATCGACTCGATCAAGAAGAAGGCCGATTTCTGCTTCAAGTGGATCGACTCGATCCAGGACCTGAAGCGCATCGAGACCCGCGAAGAGCGCCGCCAGTTCCTGCTCAACCAGATCTGCTTCGCTGCGTGCATCGAGGGCCTGTTCTTCTTCGCCGCGTTCGCCTACGTGTACTACTTCCGTTCGCGCGGCCTGCTCAACGGCCTGGCCTCGGGCACCAACTGGGTGTTCCGCGACGAAAGCGCGCACATGGAATTCGCCTTCGAGTGCGTGGACGTGATCCGCGAGGAAGAGCCGGATCTGTTCGACGACAAGATGAAGCAGGATGTCTACGACATGCTGGCCGAAGCCATCGAGTGTGAAGTGCAGTTCGCCGAGGACGTGCTGTCCGGTGGCGTGGCAGGCATTTCCACCCGTGACATGCGCCAGTACCTGCAGCACTGCGCCGACAACCATTTCCATCGCCTGGGCATGGAGCGCAAGTACAACGTGCGCAACCCGCTGAGCTTCATGGAACTGCAGGACGTGCAGGAACTGACCAACTTCTTCGAACGCCGCGCCTCGGCCTACCAGGTGGGCGTGAAGGGCGAAGTCGCCTTCGACATGAATTTCTGATCGAACCGGTCAGGTCTGTCGCAACGAGAAACCCCGGCCAACGCCGGGGTTTTTCGTTTTTACGGTAGCGCCGGGCCATGCCCGGCGAGCGCGCAGCGCGGAAGGTTTTCAGGGTGCCGTGCGCACCGCCAACCCGGCCAGCACCGTGCCCGGATGTCGGTCATCCATCTCCGAGCCGTTGCCACCGGGCGCGTGGATGATGGATTCACATACCGCTTTCGCCAGCGGTGAAGACCGTGGATCGATTTACCGAGCCGACTTTCCACATCGGCGCCTGAGTGCCCACGGCCAGTGACCTGCTTGACTCCGACGTCGTGCTAGATTCGCGAAAGTGGGACTCCCGCGAGAGGTACTTTCATGGATGCATCGGTCGAGAAATGCGCTTCTTCATCAAAAGGTGGACTTCGGCGCCGCCCCTGGGTAGCAGGGTATCGCTGCCTCACAATCACTATTGCAGCGTTGGTACTGTCAGCGTGTTCGAGCGGTGCACGCCCAACCCCCTCGCATCATTTGAATCAAAGACAGTCCGTCAAATCAGGGAGTGAAATTGGTACGGAGCGATTCAAGAACGATATCGAGCGTTTGGCTAGCGTGCGTTTTGATGATGTCGACGCATTGAATGAACAACTTCACACGCACCTGGGTGCGCCGACGCGACAGGGCCTGAGGGACGAGCGGACCGCAGAACGCGGAAGGTTGGGCGACCTTGAGGTCCGGAACATCACGCTGAGAAGTGATGTCGACAATCCTGCGCTTGCAAAGCTGACCTTCGATGTCGCGCCACCAAGCATTGCGCTCGAGGAGATCATCTGGGAGGACTCCACCATAGAGCCACCTCACCCCGATGCGCCTGGCTCCCGCGCTTACTGGTCCGCTCAGGTGAACGGAGTCAAGGTCGTGCTCCAGCTCGCCCCTGACCAAAAAACGCTTACCCATGTACTGATCAGTCAGCGCTGACCGCCCTGTCATGGCGCAGGAGCCACACCATGGAACGTACTGAAGACTTTGCACTGCCACAGCAGCGGGAGGCCAGTCGGCCAGGAGCTGCACGCCGTCCGGCTTCGCCATTGGTTGACCCATCGCTGGCGCCGCTTCTGGCGAAATCCCCAACACTTCGAGCGGGTCTCGCACAGGCTGATCGCGACAACCTGGGTGTCGAATGGGGGCGAGTCGGTGACGGCACCTATCTTATTCCCGGTGTGAAGATCGTTATTGAAGAGAACGCAATCGGGCAAGGCTCCAGAATCGCACGTTCTCTTTCTCACGAAGTTGGCACCATCTCTTCACCGAACCCGAAAATCGAACTTCTAAGCAAGCCTATGTGAACAGCAAGTTGCGAGGAGAAGCCGCTGCGACCCTCAGCAATGTCCAGGTCCAGCGCGAAATTGTCGCGGCCGGGGGGCCGGACATTGGCGTATCGGGCACGGGTAATCGGCCGCAGCAGTATGGAGCCATTGCGGCGGAACTCCAGGCCGGACAGATCAACCGTAACCAAGCACTGGGGCAGATCGCTGAGGTGTTCAAGACAGAGGCTCCGTCTGTTGGTCCTCATGCGAACTACGAGCTTTACTACGGCGCACACTATGACCAGCACATAGCGCCCTCGCAGCGGCAGCGACGGCGCAGGCCGGAGCCAGATCTTGACGCCGAACGCACTGCGGTTGCGGAGAGAGTTGGTACTTCCATCGACGACTCGCCGTCGCTACATCGAGTGCCTTCTTCAACAGCTGAACTTGGCGATGCAGACCGTGCTCTCTATATGCAGATCAGGGCTGGTGTGGAACGCTTGGACACCGAGCATGGGAAGCCGTGGGACGAGTCGAGTCAGCGCATGTCCGCAAGCCTGCTGGTACTGGCGAAGGAGCAGGGGCTTTCGCGGTTGACCATGCTGTGTTGAATAACCCGACAGAAAGCCTGGCTCGTGGTGAGAGGGTCTTCATAGTGGAGGGAGCAATGGATGATCCAGCCCATCGCCGAGGACACATGAATACGATGGATGCGCTTCGTGCGCCTGAAGCGGAGTCGCTTCATCGTGCTGATGCATTGAGTCAATCGCAAGCAGCGATCCTTGAACTACAGCCGGCACAGCATGTTCATACGCAGGACGGCCCATCGATCTTGAGATAGGAGTATCGCTGCAGCATCGGAAGGGTCATCACCGCCGCCCATCCACCGCCATGCGCACGGCCAGTCCGGCCAGCACCGTGCCCATGAACCACCGCTGCACCGCCTGCCAGGTGGGGCGGGCGGCGAGGAAGCCGGCGATGCTGCCGGCCATTATCGCGATCACCGCGTTCACGCTCACGCTGACCAGCAGCTGGGTGGAACCCAGCACCAGCGACTGCATCAGCACGCCGCCTTCGCTGTCAGGGTGCAGGAACTGCGGCAGCAGGGACAGGTACATCACCGCGACCTTGGGGTTCAGCACGTTGGTCAGAAAGCCCATCGCGAACAGCTTGCGCGGGCCGTCCACCGGCAGGTCACGCACCGCGAACGGCGAGCGGCCGCCCGGCTTCAACGCCTGCCAGGCCAGGTACAGCAGGTACAGCGCGCCGCCGATGCGCAGCGCGTCGTAGGCGAACGGCACGGCCATCAGCAGCGCGGTGATGCCCAGCGCCGCGCACAGCATGTAGAAGACGAAGCCCATCGCCACCCCGCCCAGCGAGATCAGCCCGGCCACGCGGCCCTGGCAGATCGAGCGCGAGATCACGTAGATCATGTTCGGCCCGGGTGTCAGCACCATGGCCAGCGAGACAAGGGCGAAGGCCAGCAGGTCGGACGTGGCGGGCATGGTGGGCTCACGCAGTGGGGGTGTCGAAGTGTAGCGCTGCCTGCACGCCACCTGCCTTAAAATCCGTCTTACCCCACACCCGAACCGCCCCCATGACCCCCATTCCCGAGACCGTGCCGCCGACCGAAGTGCGCATGGCCGAAATCGTCTTCCCCAACCACACCAATCACATGGGCACCCTGTTCGGTGGTCAGGCGCTGGCATGGATGGACAAGGCCGCCTTCCTGGCCGCCGCCCGCTACTCGCGCCGCACCGTGGTGACCGCGCGCAGCGACCAGGTCGATTTCAAGCTGCCGATCCGCATCGGCCAGATGGTGGAGACCATCGGCCGCATCGTCGAAGTCGGCCGCAGCTCGATGAAGGTCGAGGTGGAGCTGATCGCCGAGGACCTGCACAGCGGCGAGCGCAAGCTGTGCACTCGCGGTCACTTCGTGATGATCGCGCTGGGCGACGATGGCCACCCGGTGACCGTGCCGCAGCTGCCCGGCGCGTCGACCGCCTGAGCCACCTGCTTGCGGGGGCGCCCGCGCGCCCCCATCTGGCTGCCATGACCCCGCCGCTCACCGACTTCATCGACCGCGCCCAACGCCTGTTCGTGCTGACCGGCGCCGGCTGCAGCACCGCTTCGGGCATCCCCGATTACCGCGATGCCGATGGCCAGTGGAAGCGCACGCCACCGGTGACCTACCAGGCCTTCATGGACGAGGCCGCCACCCGCCAGCGGTACTGGGCGCGCAGCCTGCTGGGCTGGCCGCGCTTCGGCCGGGCCCGGCCCAACGGCACCCACCGGGCGCTGGCCGCACTGGAGGACAGCGGCAAGCTGCAGGTGCTGCTGACCCAGAACGTGGATGGCCTGCACCAGCGTGCCGGCAGCCGCAACGTGATCGACCTGCACGGTCGCCTGGACCTGGTGCGTTGCATGGGCTGCGAACGTCGCAGCGCGCGTGAGGGCTTCCAGCAGCAGCTGCTGGACGCCAACCCCGGCTGGGAGTTGTTGGAGGCCGGTATCGCGCCCGACGGCGACGCCGATCTGGAAACCGACTTCTCGGCGTTCGCGGTGCCGGACTGCCCGCACTGCGGCGGCCTGCTGAAGCCGGACGTGGTGTTCTTCGGCGAGAACGTGCCACGTGAGCGCGTGGATGCGGTGCATGAGCACCTGCAGCAGGCTGATGCGGTGCTGGTGGTCGGCTCTTCGCTGATGGTCTATTCCGGCTTCCGCTTCGTGCAGGCTGCGGCCAAGGCTGGCCTGCCGGTGGCCGCGCTGAACCGTGGCCGCACCCGCGCAGATGACCTGCTGCAGTTCAAGGATGAACGGGACTGCGCAGAGGCATTGGCTGGCTGGGCCATGCCGTGAGCCGAGCATGGGCTCGGCTCTACAAGGGCTGCCGGCGTCTGTAGAGCCGAGCCCACGCTCGGCTGCGCCAGGTCGCGCGAAACAGCGATCCATCCAGACGGTTGATCCGCAGGCCGTGCAGCGGTGCAATACGCACCCCCTCCGCATGTCCTTACCGTCTTGAGCCAGCTGTTTTCGCCGATCTCCTTCGGCCCCCTGACCCTGTCCAACCGCATCGTCGTCGCGCCGATGTGCCAGTACTCCGCCGAAGACGGCCGCGCCAGCGACTGGCATGCCATGCATCTGGGCAACCTGGCGCAGTCCGGTGCGGGTCTGTTGATCCTGGAGGCCACCGCGGTCGAAGCGCGAGGCCGCATCAGCTGGGCCGATCTGGGCTTGTGGGATGACGGTACCGAAGCGGCCCTGGCGCAGGTGCTGGCCAGCGTGCGCCGCTGGTCGCCGATGCCATTGGGCGTGCAGTTGGCCCATGCCGGCCGCAAGGCCTCTACGGCGCGCCCGTGGGATGGCGGTGGCCAGCTGCCGGCCGATGATGCGCGCGGCTGGACGACCGTGGCCCCGTCGCCGCTGCCGTTCCATGCGGCCGACCCGGCGCCGCAGGAACTGGACGAGGCCGGCATCGCCGGGATCGTTGCCGCCTTCGCCGCCAGCGCGGTGCGCGCCGAGCGCCTGGGCTTCGAGCTGATCGAGATCCATGCCGCGCACGGTTATCTGCTGCACCAGTTCCTGTCGCCGCTGAGCAACCGCCGCACCGATGGCTACGGCGGCTCGCTGCCGAACCGCCTGCGGATGCTGGTGGAAGTGTTCGATGCGGTGCGTGCCGCGGTGTCGGACAAGGTCGCCGTGGGCGTGCGCATCTCGGCCAGCGACTGGGTCGAGGGTGGCTGGGACATCGTGCAGAGCGAGGCGCTGGCACAGGTGCTGGACGCACGCGGCTGCAATTTCCTGCATGTGTCCAGCGGCGGCCTGCACGAGCGCCAGAAGATCAGCGTCGGCCCGGGCTATCAGGTGCCGTTCGCAGCGGCGATCAAGGCCAAGAAGGTGCGGATGCCGGTGATCGCGGTAGGCATGATCACCGAGCCGGAGCAGGCCGAATCGATCCTGCGCCACAACCAGGCCGATGCCATCGCGCTGGCCCGCGGCATCCTGTACGACCCGCGTTGGCCGTGGCACGCCGCTGCGGCACTGGGCGACAGCGTTGTGCCGGCACCGCAGTACCTGCGCTGCGAACCGCGCGACGCACGCGGCGTGTTCAGTCCGCGCTGAGCACTACACCTGCCAGGCCGGCGGCAGACCGGCCTGCAGGTGCTCGAACAGCGCGCGGATCTTGGCGGTGAAATCGCGGCGATCGCTCACGCAGAAGTAGACGTCCATCGGTTCCGGCTTCCAGTCGGTAGCGGGCCCGAACACCGGTTGCAGGCGCCCGTCGTGCAGGTACGGTTCGGCCACGAACGCCGCCAGCCGGGTGACACCGGCACCGGCGGCGGCCAGTTCGGCCAGCGCATCGATGTCATCGCAGACCATGCTCGGCGGCAGTGCTGCGTCCACGCGTTGACCCTCTTTCAGCAGGCCCCAGCGCAGTGGCCGGCCGTCGGTGGGGAAGCGGTGCAGCAGGCCGCGATGGGTTGCCAGCTGCGCCGGTTCCAGCGGCGTGCCGTGCGCCTGCAGGTACGCCGGCGATGCGCAGAACACGAACGGAATGCGTGCCAGAGGGCGCGCCACCAGCCCGTCCTCCAGCTGCGCGCCGATGCGGATGCTGGCATCCACCGCCTCGGCACCGTGTTGCACGGCTCGATCGGTCAGGCGCAGCTCCAGCTGCAGCTGCGGGTAGCGCTGCTGCAGTGAGGGCAGCAGCGGTGCCAGCACGTGCCGACCGAACGCGCTGCTGCTGGCGATGCGCAGGGGCCCGGCCGGTTCGACATCGCCGGTAACCATGGCTTGCGCGCGTGCCAGATCGGCTTCGAGATGGCGCACCTGTGCCAGGTACACCGTGCCGGCCTCGCTCAGCGCCAGCTGGCGCGTACTCCGGTTCAGCAGGCGCACGCCCAGGTGAGCTTCCAGGCGGTTGATGTTCTGGCCCACGGCGGTGGCGCTGATGCCAAGGGTGCGTGCCGCAGCGGCAATGCTGCCGGTCTCTGCGGTGCGGGTGAAGCTGCGGATGAGCTGCAACAGGTTCATGACCGACCAGCTTGCCATGCGGAAGGCCAAGTATCGCTTGGGTCTGTACCAAGCAGTCGGTTGCATCGGTGACCATAGTCCACCGCGCAACCATGCTGCCCTACACTCGGGCAATGCGCCCCGATTCCATCCTCACCCTCTCCTGTCCCGATCGCACCGGCATCGTCTACCGCGTGTCGGGCCTGTTGTTCGACCACGGCTGCAACATCCTCGACGCCCAGCAGTTCGGCGACGAGGAGAGCGGTCGCTTCTTCCTGCGCGTGCACTTCGACCGCGATGCGGGTCTGCCGCTGGACACCGTGCACAACGCGATGGCCGCACTGGCAGCGGACTTCGGCATGGACTGGCAGCTGCATGACGGGCGCCGCCGGCCACGCCTGATGGTACTGGTCAGCAAGCAGGGCCATTGCCTGAACGACCTGCTGTTCCGTGCACACAGCGGCCAGCTGAAGGTGGATATCGCTGCGGTGGCATCCAACCATGCAGACTTCGCAGCGCTGGCGGCGTCCTACCAGGTGCCGTTCCACCACCTGCCGGTGAACGCCGACACGCGCGCGGCGCAGGAACAGCAGATCATCGACCTCGTCGAGCGCGAGCGCATCGACCTGGTGGTGCTGGCGCGCTACATGCAGATTCTTTCGCCCACGCTGTGCCGTGCGCTGGCGGGCAGGGCAATCAACATCCACCACAGCTTCCTGCCCAGCTTCAAGGGCGCCCAGCCGTACCACCAGGCGCACGCGCGCGGGGTCAAGATCATCGGCGCCACCGCGCACTATGTCACCGAAGACCTGGACGAAGGCCCGATCATCGAGCAGGACGTGGCCCGCGTGGATCACGCGATGACTCCCCGCGAGCTGGTGCGGCTGGGCAGCGATACCGAATCGCAGGTACTGGCGCGCGCGGTACGCCGGCACGTGGAGCACCGTATCCTGCTCAACGGGCACCGCACGGTGGTCTTCAGGTAGTGCCGGCCGTTGGCCGGCAACTGCGGGGATCCAAGGGTTGCCGGCCAGCGGCCGGCACTACCGCCACGCGTCAGGCGACCGCAATCCTCGCCTTCGCCAGGGCCTCGCGCACCATGCCGTCGTTGGCATCGGTCACCGGTCGGGTCAGCTCCCACAGGAACTTCACCCGGAAGCCGGACTTCATCGCGTCCTGCGCGCTCCACAGCACGCAGTAATCGCGTGCCAACCCGCACACGTGCACCTCGCGGATCCCACGTTCGTGCAGCCAGCCGGCCAGTCCGGTCGCCGGGCGCGTGCCGTCGGGGCCGTGGTTTTCGCGGAAGGCGCTGTACGAATCCACCTGCTGGCGGGTGCCCTTGCGCAGGATCAGGTCGGCCACGGTCCAGTCCACACCCGGGTGCAGTGCGGCGCCCGCGCTGCCCTGCACGCAGTGGTCCGGCCACAGGGTCTGCGGCTGTGCGTGCAGCAGGATCGCTTCAAAAGGCAGATGCCCCGGATGCTGGCTGGCAAACGAGGCATGGTCGGCCGGATGCCAGTCCTGGGTCGCCACCACGGTGCGGTAGCGGCGCTCGGCCAGCAGTGCCGTGATCGGCGCCACCAGTGCATCGCCCTGTTCGCAGGCGAGGGCGCCACCGGGCATGAAGTCCGGCTGCAGGTCGATCACCAGCAGGGCGACATCAGCGGGCAGGGCGGTCATGGCAGGTCCGGCACAACGGAAGAAGGGCGACCAGCGTGGCCGCCCCTCGCGCGCACGTCAATCGCTGCTGGCGGCGTCATTGTCCTGCCCGTAATACAGCAGGCCGATCTTGATGCGCTCGCGGCCGTTCTCGCGGCGGTGGCGGTTGGCATCGCGCAGCGAGTACACGCAGCCACAGTATTCCTGCTGGTAGAACTGCTCGCGTTTGCTGATCTCGACCATGCGGCTGGCACCACCACCCTTGCGCCAGTTGTAGTCCCAGTACTGCAGGCCTTCGTAACGCGAGGCGGCGCGCACGCCACAGTCGTTGATTTGCGCCATGTTCTTCCAGCGCGAGATGCCCAGCGAAGAGCTGATGGTGTCGTAGCCGTGCTCGTGCGCGTACAGCGCGGTGCGCTCGAAACGCATGTCGAAGCACATCGTGCAGCGGATGCCGCGCTCGGGTTCGTTCTCCATGCCACGCGCACGGCTGAACCAGTTGTCGGTGTCGTAGTCGCAGTCGATGAAGGGAATGTTGTGCTGCTCGGCGAAGCGGATGTTCTCCTGCTTGCGCAGCTCGTATTCCTTCACCGGATGGATGTTGGGGTTGTAGAAGAAGATCGCGTAGTCGATCCCGGAGGCGGTGATCGCCTCCATCACTTCGCCCGAGCACGGCGCGCAGCACGAGTGCAGCAGCAGGCGCTGGCCGTTGTCGGGAAGGGTCAAGGTTGGGCGTTGGAGCTCGGTCATCGTAGGGTGCGTGTGGGCGTGGGCAGCAGGTCTGGCCGGAAACCGTGAACAGGACGCGCGCGACCACACCGCCTGCACGTGCAGGACGACGATGGCCCCGGCAACCTCCCCGCGGAGATTCCAGGTCGAATCAGGGGACGGTCGTGTCCCCCGGCCGGGGCCGGTATTCGGGCTGATGGACACGGGCCGCGGCCCACCTACTACCTGCCGCTTCCCAGGCGCGAGCCCAGTGCTGTTGGCAGGATTCGTTTCCATTCACCGCTGCGGGGCAGCTCCGGAATGGGCGCGCGAGGCGCCTTCACCGGATTCCCGTTCAAATCCCTGCCACCATCCAGCCACGGCAGGGATACCTTCGGCGCGCCCACGGTGGACGTGTTGACGGCGCCGGTCAAGGCCCTGGGGGGCGGACCCCGTTGCCCCGCAACGGGCTCTGACCCCCAGGTAGATCTACGCCATGCGTGGACGGGTCCTCAACGCCCCGCAGCCGCCCGCGCGCGGATGTCATCCAGCCGCTGGTCATGCACCAGGCGGCCGTTCTCCCACACGGTCACCATCGCGTCCTCGAAGCCGACCGGCAGGGTGTCATCGCCATCGGCCGGCAGCGGCACCGTATGCAGGCTGCCGTCGCCCAAACGGCGCAGCAGGCGCATACGGCCGCGCTTGCTGGCCTTGCCGGCATCGGTGACCGGATCCTTGTAGACGTCGATCCAGGCACCGTCCACCCGCGCTGCCGAGCACTTCAGTGCGAACTTCTGCGTATCGCGGTCCAGCCGCTGCAGCAGGGCGCCGCCCATGCCGAAGGCCACGTTGTCGGCCGAGTAGCCATCATCGGTGGTGCGCTGCAGGATCGCGCGGATCGTGTCCGGGTTGATGCCATCGCCCTGGATGACACGGACGTGGTTGAGCACCTTGTAACCCTTGCCGTTGATCGTGTGACCGAACGCGGCATCCAGCCGCAGCAGGCTCTCGGCGACCACCTCGACCGGGTCGCCCGAATCGGGGCGGATGACCAGGGTGGCACCGGAAGCGATCACTTCATCGCGCAGGGTGGTACCCCAGTGTTCGCTGATGGCGCGGTAGATGTCATAGCTGTCCGACACCACGGCCACGATCGCACCGGGCGTGCCGAACTGGCGCAGCATGTTGCGGTACGCATCCACTTCGCGCTCGCGGCCCCAGCTGGTGATGGTGCTGTGCTCGGCGGCCGGAATCGAATAGCCCGCTATCGGCGCGTGGTAGTGCGCGCGTGCAAGGCACAGCGCCGATACCGTATCGGTGCCAAGGAAGTTGACCAGGTGCGCGGCACCGCCAAGTGCGGCAGATTCCAGGCTGGAGACGCCGCGTGCGCCGAAGTCGTGCAGCTTGAACGGCAGCTGCCCCTGCGGGTCATCGCTGGTCTGCTGCAGGAAAGCGGAGATGGTCTGCCGCGCATGCCAGCTGATGGTCGCCACGGTGACCGGGTACCACACGCGCAGCAGCAGGGTTTCCAGGTAGGACGGCACCCAGAAGGCGGCGGGGTCGGTCGACTCGATGGTCATCAGTGCTTGCTGCGTGGGCACCACGCTGCCCTCGGGTACGGCGCGGATGCGTACCGGCAGATGGCCGCCGAGACGGTCGACGATATCGCGCCAGCCGGCTTCGTTGAACGGTTCGCCATGCGCGGCGAACAGCGCTGCGGCGTCGTCGATGTCGGCGTGGGTGACGGGCCGTGCCAGGGCATCCTTGAGGATCGCCTGCAGGCCGAAGAACACCGTGCGATCGTGCAGGCCGCCGCGCGATTCCACGTAGAAGAACGTGGCGTCGGTACCCGGCGGGTACTGCAGCCAGTGGCTGGCCTTGTAGCTGTCGGTGTTGAGGAGAAGGTTATCGAGGTAATGCATGACGGAAGCTCCTTCGCGTCGAGTGGCACCGGCGGTCTGTCCGCCGGTGGGGAAAAACGGGTTCTGCAGAGTCCAGTGCGATCAGCCCCGGCCCAGGAAGTACTCCAGGATGTGCAGGTGGTCTTCAAACAGCTGCGGGCCCATGTCCAGCGCCTCGCTGACCGGAATCCAGCGGGCCTTGTCGGCGTCGTCGCCACCGCGCACCGCCGGCAGTTCGCCAGCGGGGAATTCGAAGTGGAAGGCATGGGTAATGGTGCGGCCGCGCTGGCTGCGCTCGGGGTGGTCGAACACCTGCTGGCCCTTCAGCGAGCCTTTCAGCACCGGCAGTGGAATCTTCAGCCGGGTTTCCTCGCGCAGTTCGCGCAGGCAGCTGTCGAGCAGGCTCTGCTCCTGGCCGACGAAGCCGCCCGGCAGCGCCCACAGGCCCTTGCCCGGTGCCGAACGACGGCGGACCAGCAGTACGTGGCCCGAGTGCACCACCACTGCATCGGTGGTGACGAAGGTGGGCGCGTACGGCGCATCCTTCCAGGCGGCCTTGTACTGTTCGATGAAACGGTACTCGGCCACCAGCTGCGCATACGCCGGCGAGCTTCTGCGGAACGCCTCGAGCATGTCGTACACCGGTGCCGGTACATTGCCGCGCAGCATCAGCAGTGCACCGTGGAAGTCCACGTCGCCGGCTTCGAACAGGTAACGGCGCAGCTCGGTGGCCGACAACGTGGCGGTGTGCTGCACGTCGACCAGCGGCCATTGCGGGAACTCCCGCAGGTAGTAGCTGGAAGCATCCTTGTCCATGCCGATCAGGCCGACCTTCGCATCGGATGCGGCGCCATCGTTGCGCAGGGCTTCGGCCACATGGCGCTGCACGCTGGCGATCCACTGTGCTTCGTTGTACAGGTGGTCGCGCAGCGGCTGGATCAGCAGGCGATCGGCGTTGCCATCGAGGGCGGCCTGGATCATCACGGCGCGTTCGGCCACGGTCCAGGGATTGCGCAGGCTGCGGGGGGTATCGGCAGAGCCGACCAGGAAGATCAGCTTGCGGGCCCTGCTCAGGGCAAGGCGGGCAACGGCGGCATGGCCGTTGTGGAAGGGCTCGAAACGCCCGATGAAGACGAGATAGTCGAATTCCATGAGAATCCCTCATGTCGTTGTGGCAGCGAAGGGTCTGTCCCTTGGCTTGCTGCAGATGCTACGCCTTCGGTGCCGCCGGTCAAGTATCCGCCAGTGGTGCCAGACAGCTGCCAGCACGGTATGGCGGCTGCCTGCCGGCCACGTGCCTGCACAACTGCGGCGGTGGTCTCAGGCAGTGAGAGGGCTCCACGTCATACTGCATTCCTGGCGTTGGATGGGAACCTTTCACACGTTCCCGTGCCCCGCGTCCAAGCGCTATGGCAATGACAGGCAGGTCTCACCGGTCCAGGGATGGCAATACGCGCTGCGGCGCGCCGTTGGCAAGCGGAGGAAGGGTAGTGGCAGACAAGTACTGCGATCTGGTCATGAAAGGCGGCATCACCAGCGGCATTGTGTATCCCAACGCGGTGCTCGCACTGGCCCGCGAATACCGTTTCAAGAGCATCGGCGGCACCTCGGCCGGTGCGATCGCCGCTGCCGTGGCCGCCGCTGCGGCATACGGCGACCGCCGCCAGCAACGGGGCGAACATCTGCCGGGCGATGCGGGATATGGCGGCCTGTCGGCGGTGTCGGCACAGCTGTCGCGGCGTGGATTCATCTACAGCCTGTTCCAACCCGCCGCTGGCGCGCGCGCAGCGTACCGGCTGCTGGTGGTGCTGACCGGCAACGCCGGTTGGCCGCGCAAGCTGCTGTGCCTGGCCATCGCGGTGTTCCAGATCGCGCCGCTGGAAGTGCTGGTGTCGCTTGCACTGCTGCTCGGCCTGGGCTGGTGGGGCGGTGGCTGGAGCGGCGTGGCGGCGACCCTGCTGCCGTCGCTGTTGTGTGCTTATGGTGCAGGTGTAGCCGGGGCGGCGCTGCGCGTGGCACGGGTGGCGCGACGCAACCTGCTGGGGCTGTGCAGTGGAATGAGCCGGGACGCAGGCACGCCGGCGCTGACCGAGTGGCTGCATGAAAGCCTGCAGCAGTTGTCAGGCAAACCGATGGATGCACCGTTGACCTTCGCCGATCTGCACGACGCGCCGCGTTATGCGGGCGAGCCTGACAGCCCGCATGCGATCACGCTGCAGATGATCACCACCTGCGTGTCGCACAACGAACCGCGCACGCTGCCGTTGGGCGGTGCGCAGTTCTGGTTCCTGCGCGAGGAGTTCGAGCAGCTGTTCCCGGCCAGCGTTGTGCAGTGGATGGTCGACCATGCTGGTCCACCGCGCGAGGTTGAGGGCCGCAACTACTACCACCTGCCGCAGGGCGCGTCGCTGCCGGTACTGGTGGCCACGCGCATGAGCCTCAGCTTCCCGCTGCTGATCAGCGCGGTGCCGCTGCATGAACCCTCGCGTCGCGAGCGTCGCTGCGAGCCGGCATCGACGGCTACAGGCGAGGCCGGGCACAACGTGGCCGACAGCATGGAAGGCCTGACCAGTGCAGGCCAGGCCTGCGGTCCGGTGATCACCGCGTTCCGGGTGTGCTGGTTCTCCGATGGCGGCATCAGCAGCAACTTCCCGATCCACCTGTTCGATGCGGCGCTACCGCGCTGGCCGACCTTCGCCATCAATCTGGTCTACCCGCAACGCCCCGAGCCGGTGGTGCGCGAGAGCGACAGCCGCCAGGCGCTGGAACGCTCGGTGTTCCTGCCCACCGAGAACCGCCATGGATGGCAGCGGCACTACCAGTCCATTGCCACGCCGTTGGCGGCCGGCGAACTGGGCCGCTTCCTGTTTGCGGTGGTAGCCACCATGCAGAACTGGCGCGACCTGCTGCAGGCGCGTGCGCCCGGGTATCGCGACCGCATCGTGCATGTGAGCCTGCAGGGCGACGAGGGCGGCATGAACCTGGACATGCCGCAGGAGGTGCTGACCCGCATCGCCGACAAGGGCAGCCTCGCCGGCGCACGCTTCTGTTCGTTTTCGTTCGAGAACCATTACTGGATCCGTTGGCGCAACCTGGCCTCGGCCTACCAGCGCTACACGCTGGAGATTTCGCGCACCGACGATCCGGCGCAGCAGGTGCTGGCCTATCGCGCGGCCTATGCGATGGTGGCCACCGGCGCGCCGCCGCCGCCGTCCTACAAACTGGGTTCGGAAGACAAGCGGATGGCGTCGCAGCAGCTGTGGGGGCTGATGGTGGAGCAGGGGCGCAGTTGGGATGACCTCGGTCCCGACCTCACCGACGGCTCGCCACGGCCGTTGCCGCAGATGAAGGTGACGCCGATCTATTGAGTGGAGGCATCCACGCGTGGCGTGGATCTACTCGGGCTATCGCATCGCCGCGCAATGTCACCGCGTTCCCACTGCTGCTCGGCGCGGATGATCGCATCATTGGAAAGCCACATGGTTTAGTAGATCCACGCCATGCGTGGATGAATCTCCATCGAAATCGAATAGTCGACAATTCATCGAAGAGCATCCACGCATGGCGTGGATCTACCGTGT
Source organism: Stenotrophomonas sp. G106K1 (assembly GCF_037969685.1). Classification (NCBI taxonomy): domain Bacteria; kingdom Pseudomonadati; phylum Pseudomonadota; class Gammaproteobacteria; order Lysobacterales; family Lysobacteraceae; genus Stenotrophomonas; species Stenotrophomonas sp. G106K1. The sequence goes on from NZ_JBBPFR010000012.1 coordinate 39,473, forward strand.
CGACCAAGGTCGACACCCACCAACAGCGGCAGATAGCGAAAATCTGTCGAAGGCGGGGTGGGTCCGGTTGCGGGGGTGTAAGCGCCATGGATGGCGCGCCCAAGCCTCCAGGGACGGATTCACGGCGTCCCCCGCAACCGGACCCACCCCGCCACGGATAGGCAGCTTTTGACGTTGACGTTGACGTTGCCTCTGCAGGTGCAGGGCGCAGCCCTGCCGAACCAACCCCTACCTTCCCGGCAACTGGGTAAACGCGCGCTGCATGCAGTCCTCGCGCGGGCACACCCGGCAGCCCGGCCCGATCGACACCGAATTGCCCGGGCTCTGCACGTCCAGCCCCAGCGAATACACCAGCCTGTCCGCATGCTGCAGGTCACAGCCCAGTGCCACCGCGAAGGTCTTGCGTGGCTGACCGTGGCCCACCGGGCCGCTGCTGACCTGCCGCGCCAGCCAGAAATGACGGCGGCCATCGGGCATGCGCGCGGTCTGTGTGAGGATGCGTCCGGGCTGGTTGAATGCCTCGTAGACGATCCACAACGGGCACGAACCACCTACCTGCGAGAAGTGGAAATCGGTGGCCGAGTGACGCTTGGACACATTGCCGGCGCGGTCTACGCGGATGAAGAAGAACGGCAGGCCCGGGGCGCTGCGGCGTGCCAGCGTACTCAAGCGATGGCAGACCGCCTCGAATCCCACGCCGAACTGGTGCGCCAGCAGCTCGATGTCATAGCTGCTGGCCTCGGCCGCGCGCAGAAAGCGCATGTACGGCATCACCAGCGCGCCGGCGAAGTAGTTGGACAGGCCGACGCGTGCCTGCGCGATGCGGGCCTCGTCGGTGAAGCCGGTGCGCGCGATCACCGCGTCGATCTGCGGCAGGTAGCCGCGCAGTGCGAGCTCGACCGCCATCTGGAACGCCTGCTGGCCCGGCTCCAGGTAATCGGGCAGCCACAACGTGCGGCTGCCGGCATCGTACTGGCGCTTCTCTCGGCCTGCCTGCAGCGCGGCCACTTCCACCAGCACACCGTGGCGATCGGCCAGCAACTGGCGCAGCCGTGGTGCCACGTGTCCCGGCGCCAGCCCCCATTCGGCGAACAGCTGCTCGGCCAGTTCATCCAGTTCGGGGATGTGGTTGTGCATCCGGTTGAAGAACTCGCGCACCTGGTCCCCGGCCGGCAGCGTGCTGCCCGCGCCTGGCTCGCCCAACTGGAATTCCAGCGCGGCGGCATGCTCGCGCAATGCCAGGTGGCGGCGGTGCAGGTCCAGCAGCGCGCGGCTGACCTGCGGCAGGTTGCCGGCCAACGCCCGCAGTTCGGTGGCGCTGACGTCGGCCAGGCCCAGGTCGCGCAAGGTCTCGCCCAGCGACTCCTGTAGCGCGGCGGGCTCATTGTCGTCGAACAGGGCGGAAACATCGCCCAACACCTCGCCCAGCCTTTTCTGCACCGCAGGCGTCAGCGGACGTTTGTTGCGCTCGATCTGGTTCAGGTAGCTGGCCGAGAGCCCCAGAGCGCGGGCAAGGTCGGCCTGGCTGTAACCGCGCTGCTCGCGTAGGCGCAGCAGACGCAGACCAAGTTGGCGCTGGGGGGCTGAATAATTCACAAAATTAACAGGAATCGTGGCGGGCATTGGCCAGATTAAGCGGATTCAGGCCGGAAATCGAGTTGGCTGCTGTGAATAATGCCAAGCATCTTTCGCACCCCGTGGATTGTCGTCATGACTGTTGCAGCGCCCCGTATCCGCATGCTGATCGATGGCCAGTTCGTTGAATCGGCCACCTCCCACTGGCAGGACGTGATCAATCCGGCCACCCAGGACGTGCTGGCCCAGGTGCCGTTCGCCACCACAGGTGAAGTCGACGCGGCCGTTGCCGCCGCCAAGGAAGCCTTCAAGACCTGGCGCAAGACCCCGATCGGTACCCGCGCGCGCATCTTCCTGAAGTACCAGCAGCTGATACGCGAAAACATGAGCGAGCTGGCGCACATCCTCACCGCCGAACAGGGCAAGACCCTGCCGGACGCCGAAGGCGATGTGTTCCGCGGCCTGGAAGTGGTCGAGCATGCGGCCGCCATCGGCAACCTGCAGTTGGGCGAACTGGCCAACAACGTGGCCAACGGTGTCGACACCTACTCGATCATGCAGCCGCTGGGCGTGTGCGCAGGCATCACCCCGTTCAACTTCCCGGCGATGATCCCGCTGTGGATGTTCCCGATGGCCATTGCCACCGGCAACACCTTCATCCTCAAGCCGTCCGAGCAGGACCCGATGGTCACCATGCGCCTGGTCGAGCTTGCCCTGGAAGCCGGTATTCCGAAGGGCGTGCTGAACGTCGTCCACGGTGGCGAGGAAGTGGTCAACGCCATCTGCGACCACCCGGACATCAAGGCCGTTTCGTTCGTCGGTTCCACCCGCGTCGGCACCCACGTGTACAACCGCGCCTCGCTGGCCGGCAAGCGCGTGCAGTGCATGATGGGCGCCAAGAACCACGCCGTGGTACTGCCGGACGCCAACAAGGAGCAGACCCTCAACGCGATGGTCGGCGCTGCCTTCGGTGCGGCCGGCCAGCGCTGCATGGCCGCCTCCACCCTGGTGCTGGTGGGTGAAGCGCGCGGTTGGGTGCAGGACCTGGTTGAGAAGGCCAAGACCCTGAAGGTCAGCGGTGGCACGGTTGCCGGCACCGACGTCGGCCCGGTCATTTCCTGCAGCGCGCGTGATCGCGTCGAAGGCCTGATCGCTTCGGGCGTGGAGCAGGGCGCCAAGCTGGTGCTGGATGGCCGCAAGCCGCAGGTTGATGGGTTCGAGAAGGGCAACTTCGTCGGCCCGACCATCTTTGCCGGTGTCACCACCGACATGCGCATCTACCAGGAAGAAATCTTCGGGCCGGTGCTGGTCATCCTCGAAGCGGAAACGCTGGATGAGGCCATCGCCATGGTCAACAGCAACCCGAACGGCAACGGCACCGCGCTGTTCACCCAGTCCGGCGCCGCTGCACGCCGCTTCCAGGAAGACATCGACGTCGGCCAGGTCGGCATCAACGTGCCGATCCCGGTGCCGGTGCCGCTGTTCTCGTTCACCGGTTCGCGCGCTTCCAAGCTCGGCGACCTGGGTCCGTACGGCAAGCAGGTGGTGCTGTTCTACACGCAGACCAAGACCGTCACCGCGCGCTGGTTCGACGACGAGACGCTGAGCCACGGCGTCAACACCACGATCAGCCTGAAGTAACCGCAGGGAGCAGCCATGAGCCACTCGATGACGACGGAACAGGAAGAAGCGCAGCAGGCGTACCGCGAAGCGGCGCGCGACTTCGCACAGGCCGAACTGGCGCCGCACGCCGCACGGTGGGATGCGGAGGGCATCTTTCCGCGCGAGGCGATCGCCAAGGCCGGTGAACTGGGCTTCTGCGGTCTGTACATGGACCCGGAAGTGGGCGGCAGCGGCCTGAGCCGACTGGACGCCGCCGTCGTCATCGAGGAGCTCGCCAACGTCGACCCGTCGACCGCGGCTTACATCAGCATCCACAACATGGCGTCGTGGATGGTGTCCAAGTGGGGCCAGCCGGCCCTGCGCGATGCCTGGGGCAATGACCTGTCGTCGGGCAGCAAGCTGGCCTCGTACTGCCTGACCGAGCCGGGTGCCGGTTCGGATGCAGCCTCGCTGAAGACCAGCGCCGTGCGCGATGGCGATTTCTATGTGTTGAATGGCGCCAAGGCCTTCATCTCCGGCGCCGGTGCCACTGAGCTGCTGGTGGTGATGGCACGCACCGGCGGTGCCGGTGCAGGCGGGGTCAGCGCGATCGCGGTGCCGGCTGACCTGCCGGGCATCAGCTACGGCCGCAAGGAAGAGAAGATGGGCTGGAACAGCCAGCCCACCCGCGGCATCACCTTCGAAAACGTCCGCGTGCCGGTCAGCCACCTTCTGGGAGAGGAAGGTGGCGGCTTCAAGCTGGCGATGAAGGGGCTCGATGGCGGCCGCATCAACATCGCCGCCTGCTCGCTGGGTGCTGCGCAGGGTGCGCTGGATGCAGCGCGCCGCTACATGGGCGAGCGCCGCCAGTTCGGCAAGGCGTTGTCCGAATTCCAGGCGCTGCAGTTCAAGCTGGCCGACATGGCCATCGAACTGGTCGCGGCGCGGCAGATGGTGCATACCGCTGCACGCAAGCTCGATGCCGGCGCCAGCGATGCCAACGTGTGGTGTGCGATGGCCAAGCGTTTCGCCACCGATGCCGGCTTCAACATCTGCAACGAAGCCCTGCAGATCCACGGGGGCTACGGCTACATCCGCGAATATCCGATCGAGCGCTTGCTGCGCGACAGCCGCGTGCACCAGATCCTGGAAGGCACCAACGAGATCATGCGGGTGATCGTTGCCCGTCACCTGCTCAACACCGAAGAGGAACTGCGATGAAGGATTGGCGTACCCAGGAGCACGTGGGCCTGAAGGTCGAGGCCGATGGCCACACCGCCGTGGTCACCCTGCACAACCCGCCGGCGCATACCTGGACCGTGCACAGCCTGTCGGCGCTGCGCGACCTGATAGGCGCGCTCAACGCAGACCGCGATATCTACGCGCTGGTGATCACCGGTGACGGCGAGAAGTTCTTCTCTGCCGGTGCCGACCTCAACCAGTTCGCCTCTGGCGACAAGGCTGCCGCACGCGAAGCGGCGCGCCGCTTCGGTGAAGCCTTCGAGGCGCTGTCCGCGTTCCGTGGCGTGTCGATCGCTGCGATCAACGGCTACGCCATGGGCGGCGGCCTGGAATGCGCGCTGGCCTGCGACCTGCGCATCATCGAAGACCACGCCCAGGTCGCGCTGCCGGAGGCTACCGTTGGCCTGCTGCCGTGCGCCGGTGGCACCCAGAACCTGCCGCGCCTGGTCGGTGAGGGCTGGGCCAAGCGCATGATCCTGCTCGGCGAGCGCATCAACGCCGAGACGGCGGTGCGGATTGGTCTTGCCGAAGAGAAGGTCGGCAAGGGCGAATCCAAGGCACTGGCACTGGACTGGGCGAAGAAGGCTGGCAAGCAGAGTCCGACCAGCATTGCCGCCTGCAAGATCCTGGTGCAGGCCACCCGCACCGGCACCCATGCGTCGGCACTGGTGGCCGAGCGCGAGGCTTTCGTCGATCTGTTCGACACCGCCGATCAGGTCGAGGGCGTAAGTGCTTTCCTTGAAAAGCGCGCCGCGCAGTGGAAGAACGCATGACCGCGGTCGACACGAACGTTGCCGAAGCACCGGTACTGTTCGAAGAACGCGCCGCTGGCAACGGCGCGCGCATCGGCATCGCCACGCTCAACGCACCGCGTACGCTCAATGGCTTCTCGCTGCCGATGGCACATCTGCTGTTGAAGCAGCTCAACGCGTGGGCCGACGATGACGGCATCGCGCTGGTGGTGCTGCAGGGCGCGGGTGAAAAGGCATTCTGTGCCGGCGGTGACCTGCACAGCCTGTACCAGAGCATGCTCGTCTACCGCGGGGCCGGCCGCACGGACATCCGCGAGAACGACTATGCCGCCGAGTTCTTCGACGTCGAGTACCGCGTCGACTACCTGATCCATACCTACGCCAAGCCGATCCTGTGCTGGGGCCATGGCATCGTGATGGGCGGCGGCATCGGCCTGATGTCCGGTGCCAGCCATCGCGTGGTCAGCGAGCGTTCCAAGCTGGCCTTCCCGGAAATCACTGTCGGCTTGTTCCCTGACGTGGGTGGCAGCTGGCTGCTGCCGCGCGTACCGGGCAACGGTGGCCTGTTCCTGGCCCTGACCGGTGCACTACTCAACCCGGGCGATGCGATCTACGCCGGCCTGGCCGACGTGCACGTGACCGAGGAACGCCGCAGCGCGGTGTTCGATGCGCTGCTGCAGGTGGCGTGGTCGGCCGATGCCGCACGCAACCACGAACGTCTGTCGCAGCTGCTGCTGTCGTTCGCCAGCGACGCAGCTACCGGCCCGCTGCTGGCCAATGCCGCGCAGGTCGATGCGCTGTGCGAAGGCGATGATCTCGCCGCCATCGTCGAACGCATCAGCACCCTGCAGACCGATGATGCCTGGTTGCAGGCGGCACAGAAGACCCTCGCCGCGGGTGCGCCGGGTTCGGCGCGGCTGGCCTTTGAACTGCAGCGCCGCAGCGTCGGCCAGGATCTGGCTAGCGTCTATCGGCTGGAATACATCACCGCACTGCATTGCGCCGCCCATGGCGATTTCGCCGAAGGCATCCGCGCGCTGCTGATCGACAAGGATCGCAACCCGCAGTGGAAGCCGGCCACGCTGGCCGAGGCCAGCCGCGCATGGGCCGACACGTTCTTCGCTTCCCCCTGGGCCGATGCCGCACATCCGCTGGCCGACCTGGGTACCCCTGTCGCTGAAAGGAGCCTGGCATGAGCCGCATTGCATTCATTGGGTTGGGCAACATGGGTGGCCCGATGGCCGCCAATCTGGTCAAGAACGGCCACACCGTGCGCGTGTTCGATCTGGTGCCGGCCGCAGTGCAGGCGGCGGTCGACGCCGGTGCCAGTGCTTCTGCATCGGCACGCGAAACCCTGGCTGACGCCGAGGTGGTTATCTCGATGCTGCCGGCCAGCCGCCACGTCGAAGGCGTGTACCTGGGCGACGACGGCATCCTTGCCGCGATTCCCGCCGGTGCGCTGGTCATCGACTGCAGCACGATCGCCCCGGCCAGCGCGCGCAAGGTCTCCGAAGCGGCCGCCGCACGAGGCCTGCAGATGATCGACGCGCCGGTGTCCGGCGGCACTGCTGGCGCGCAGGCCGGCACGCTGACCTTCATCGTCGGTGGTGAAGAGGACGCGCTGGAACGCGCCCGCCCGGTGCTGCAGGCGATGGGCAAGAACATCTTCCATGTGGGCGCCAGTGGCGCCGGCCAGGTCGCCAAACTTTGCAACAACATGGCGCTGGGCGTGATCATGGCCGTCACCGGCGAAGCCATCGCGCTTGGCGTGGCGCACGGGCTGGACCCGAAGGTGCTGTCGCAGATGATGGCGGTCAGCACCGGCCGCAGCTGGGCCACCGAAGTGTGCAACCCGTGGCCGGGCGTGCTGGAGAACGCACCGGCGTCGCGCGGCTACAGCGGCGGCTTCGGCAGCGACCTGATGCTGAAGGACATGGGCCTGGCGGTGGAAGCGGCGATGAGCGTCGGCGCCTCGATCCCGTTGGGCGAAGTGGCCCGCAATCTGTATTCGATGAATCACCAGGCCGGCCGCGGCAAGCTGGATTTCTCCAGCGTCGTGCAGTTGATCACGAGCGAAAAGTGACCTGGTAGTGCCGGCCGCTGGCCGGCAACCTCATGCCCCCTTGTGGGACAACGAAGGTGGGATGGGCGGATGCCCGGTTTCGACCGGCATCCGCCCATTTTTTTGGGGTCGGATCCCTTTCGCAGCGCGAAAGGGCTCTGACCCCTGCCGCATCAGGCAACGATCAGCGTCACGTCGATGTTGCCGCGGGTAGCGTTGGAGTACGGGCAGACGATGTGTGCCTTCTGCACCAGTTCTTCCACCTGCTCGCGTGGCACGCCCGGCACGTTGATGGTCAGCTCGGCTTCGATGCCGAAACCGGTCGGGATCTGGCCGATGCCGACCTTGCCGGTCACGGTGGTGTCGGCCGGCAGTGCGACCTTGGCCTGGCCGGCGACGAACTTCAGTGCGCCGAGGAAGCAGGCCGAATAGCCCGCAGCGAACAGCTGTTCCGGATTGGTGCCCGGGCCGCCAGCGCCGCCCAGCTCGCGCGGGGTCGACAGCTGGATGTCCAGCACGTTGTCGGAGGACACGGAACGGCCTTCGCGGCCGCCGGTGGAGGTGGCCTGGGCGGTGTACAGAACCTTTTCGATGGACATCGGGATGCTCCTGGTCAGTGGGTGGGTGGTGCGTTGGAGCCTACTTTGCCCGGATTCTCTACACGTTTGGTTACAACAAATCCGAAAAATTTGATTGAACGTCCTGTCAGCCTAGATCGTCCATTCCCGGTCAGTGGTGAACATGATGGTCAGCCAGCGGTCCGGCGATGATTCGCCCAGCGCATCACCGATCTCGTCGCGCAGGTGATCCCACTCCAGCAGGGGCCGCGGCGGGTCGTCCTCGCGCACCACGAAGAACAGCTCGATCTGTTCACCACGGCCTACCTGGGCCACGTAGCTGCGGTGTTCGACGAAGCCGTGCTTTGCAACGATCGCCCGCGCTACCGCATCCACGTGCGCCTGCAGTTCCGGCGGCGTGACCAGCAGGATGCCGGCCAGCGCGCGCCGCACCGTGCCCAGCGGCGCGATCATCACCAGCACGCAGACGAACGCCAGGATGGCCGGATCGATGTACGGCCCGACCCATGCCCACGACGTGCCGTGGACCAGCACACCGCCAAGGAAGGCCGCCAGGTAGCAGGCCGACATGCTCGCGGCGATCACCCAGTTCTTCGCATCCAGTGCGATGAACTCCGAGCCGATGCGCCGGTTCGCACGCAGCACGAACCAGGCAAGTGCGCTCTCGGCCACGATCGACAGTGCCGCGAAGATGATCGCGGGGCCAAGCGCGATCTGGCGGCCACCGGACATCAGCGCATCGACCGCATTGACCAGTGCATACAGCGCTGCGCCGATCATCAACGTACCGCTCACTCCCAGCACGATCGGTTCCAGGTGCCAGAAGCCCATGGTGAAGCGCTGGTTGAGGCGTGACTGCAGGGCGTCGGTCTGGGTGGACAGCGCGATCAGCCGCGCGACCAGCAATGACAGCCAGGTCATCACCACGTCGATCAGTCCGTAGATGCCATCGAAGATGATCAGCGAAGAATTGGCCAGCAGGCCGAACACCACCGCCGCTGCAGCCAACAGCAGCGAGCCGACAATGGACAGGCGCAGCACGCCCTGTTCGGTTGAGGGATCGAAGAAATGCGGGCGGTCGGTAGCCATGACCCAATTGTAGAGCGGAGCCATGCTCCGCTGCCTTTCGCGGCCGACCGCGCTACCCTCATGCAGCCGCCTCCCGTAGACTGCGTCCCTCCCATGTACCAACGCCCGCCTGCAGTGATCACGCCACCCTGAACCTTGCCGCCCTTCGGCAGCCGGCCCATCCGGCTCAGTAGCCCGTGTCTTTCCACTGCAGCGCCACGTGGCCCCGCCCGCGTGTGCGCGGAGCTTTTCCATGCAAGCGTCCTATCCCCTGCGCCAGCAATGGCTCGGCAATCTCCGTGGTGATCTGCTGTCCGGTGCCGTTGTCGCCCTGGCGCTGATTCCCGAAGCCATCGCGTTCTCGCTGATCGCTGGCGTCGACCCCAAGGTCGGCCTGTATGCCGCGTTCTCCATCGCCGTGATCACCGCCATCGCCGGTGGCCGGCCGGGCATGATTTCCGCTGCCACCGGTGCGATGGCATTGGTGATGGTCGACCTCGTTCGTGATCACGGCCTCCAGTACCTGTTCGCCGCCAGCATCCTGGCCGGCCTGCTGCAGGTAGTGGCCGGCGTATTCAAACTCGGTTCGTTGATGCGCTTCGTCTCGCGCTCGGTCATCACCGGCTTCGTCAACGCACTGGCCATACTGATCTTCCTGGCGCAGATGCCGGAACTGGTCGGCCGTGGGCCCACCGTCTACGTACTGTGTGCAGCCGGTCTGGCGATCATCTACCTGCTGCCACGCCTCACCCGTGCGGTGCCGTCACCGCTGGTGGCCATTGGCCTGCTCACTGCAGTGGTGATGGGGTTCGGCATCGACGTGCGCACGGTTGGCGATATGGGGCAGCTGCCCGACAGCCTGCCGCACTTCTTCATCCCCGACGTGCCGCTGACGTGGGACACCCTGCGCATCCTGCTGCCGGTCTCGGCCACGCTGGCAGTGGTCGGCCTGCTCGAATCGATGATGACCCTGCAGATTGTCGAGGACATCACCGAGACGCCCAGCGAGCGCAACCGCGAATGCGTCGGCCAGGGCCTGGCCAACACGGTCACCGGCTTCCTCGGCGGCATGGCCGGCTGCGCGATGATCGGCCAGTCGGTCATCAACGTGACCTCCGGTGGCCGCGGCCGCCTGTCCTGCCTGGTGGCCGGCGTGCTGTTGCTGGTGCTGGTGGTGTATGGCAGCGACCTGGTGCGGCAGATTCCGATGGCGGCGTTGGTGGCGGTGATGATCATGGTAAGCATCGGTACCTTCAGCTGGCGCTCGCTGCGCGACCTGCGCACGCATCCACGCAGCTCGTCGGCGGTGATGCTGTTGACCGTGGTGGTCACCGTGGCCACCCACGATCTGGCCAAGGGCGTGCTCAGCGGTGTGCTGTTGTCGGCGCTGTTCTTCGCCCGCAAGGTGGGCCGCATGTTGGATGTGCAGCGCGAGGAGGCCGGTGACACGCAGGTCTACCGCGTGCGGGGCCAGGTGTTCTTTGCCTCCGCCGGGCAGCTGGGTGCGGCGTTTGATTACCAACGCGTGGCGGCGAAGGTCGAGATCGACCTGCGCGAGGCCCACCTGTGGGATCTGACCGCGGTCGCAGCGCTGCAACGCGCGCAGGAAAAGCTCGCCGCGCACGGCGCCGAGGTCAGCGTTGTCGGCCTCAACGCCGCCAGCCAGACGCTGATCGAACAGGTGGGAGGGCGCGGCGGCGCACATTGACCGCGCGCCCTGTCGAGGTCTGTGCCGGGGCTCCATGCCTCGGTCTGGCAGGCGATTTCTGCGACGCCGTCCGCGCAAGCTGAATCCAGTCAGCCATCTGAAACCGCCGCTGTCGTAGGATTGCCACCGTGATGGGGCCGATGGACGGCCCCTCCCTGCCGGCGCCCGCTGGCGACACGCAAGGGAGATACACGCAATGCAGGCAATGGATGCCCGTCGGGGCAATGAACAGATCGTCTCCGGCCGTCGGTACTGGAGGGTGCTGGCCCTGTGCCTGGCGCTCACCGCCTGCCAGGCACCTTCTTCCCCTGCATCGGCCGAAGCCGCGCCCACCCCGGCATCGCTTGTCGCGGCATCGCCGACAGCCTCCCTCGGCCCAGCGCCTGGTGATTCCTCCGGGTACCCCGATGCGTCCTACACGGACGGTCGCCTGCGCCCGGCCTATGGCTGGTGCGTGGACGGCATGGAGGATGCGGGCAAGCTGCAGGCCTGCGGCAAGGACGAACTGGCCTATCAGGAGGGGCGCCTGCAGGAGGCTGCCAGCAAGGTCGTCGCCGGGCTTGATGCGGCGGCGAAGAATGCGTTCCTGGCCACCCAGGCGACTTGGCGCAGCGATACCGATCGCCATTGCGTCGCTCCGGCCACTACCGGGGGGCATGACCTGCAGAAGGCGCAGGAATGCCGCCTGTTCCGCGTGGCCAATCGTGCCGATCAACTGCTCGCGCAGAGTGCGCCCCCGGATACCTCCTATACCCAGGCAACGCTGCGGCCCGAATACACCCGTTGCGTGCAGGATGCCCGGGGCATGGACGACCAGCTGGAAGTCTGCGACTCGACCGAGCTCGCCCACCACAAAGCGCTGCTGGAAGCACAGGTCGCGCGATTGATGGACAGCCCCGACGGCCCGGCCAAGGATCGCTGGATGGACGAGCAGGCGAACTGGGCCGAGGACACCGACAAGCGCTGCAGTGCGGCCACGGAGAGCGTGGGTCAGGCGCTGGACGCGCAGTCGTGCCGCATCAACCGCTACGCCAATCGCGCAGTGGAACTGCGCAAGCGCATGCTGGCCCCCTGACGGGCCTCCGGCGTGTGCAGCGCATCGAAGCATTGATCGGTAGGAAGCAGACCATGGCGAGCAGGACCTTGGGCATTGTGGTGGCGGCGATGGCGGTGCTGTGCACCGGCCAGGTGCATGCGGCGTCCGCGCTGAGCGCGGCCTATCAGGCGTGCTCAGGCCACGCGCAGGGCACCATCGAAGAAGCCGCCTGCCTGTCCAGCGAATCGGACCGGCAGGACCGCCGATTGAACCAGGCGTACCAGCAGTTGCGGGAACGCCTCGACGTCACGGCCAAGGCCCATCTGCAGGCCGCGCAACGGGCGTGGCTGCAGTCGCGCCAGCGCGATGGCGAACTGGAAACCGCGCTGTACGACGATTCGCAGCCGGGCAACCTGCAACAGAAATTGAATGACACCGAGCGCCTGCGCGCGCGCGCCGATCAGCTGGAAACCTACCTGCGCCTGATCGGTCCGTAATCCGCAACACGGTCATCCCTCCACGGACCAGGAAGTGAGCCATGCCAAACAACATCGATACCCGTAACCTGGACGCAACCGCCGGCGCAGTGTTTTTCGCCGTCGGACGCGGCACCGAAGGTGGCGGATCGTCGTACCACCTCAGCATCGCCGGCATCACCAAGGGACTGGATGAGCCGAAGTGGGGCACGGTCAGCGCGGTTGCCGCCAACAGTGGCTATTCGCTGGGGACCATCCAGGTCGACTTCGGCCAGCGTGGCAAATGGCCGCTGGGCGCCACCGAAGAGCGTGCGCTGAAGCCCGGCGAGACGACCTACGTGGACGCGGTCATCCAGCAGGCCAGCAGCTATGCCAAGGCGCACCATCTGCCCTTCACCAACGACCATGCCGACCTGCGCGCCGATTTGCTCAGCCACGGCGACGGCCAGGGCAAGCGCTCCTCGATCCGCTTCATTGATGTCCCGACCCGCGACAGCATCAACGCCTGGGCCGGGTCGCCCGAAGGCAAGCAGTGGATCCACACCCACGTGGACTACCCGCAGGTGCGCAACGCCACCCGCATCGCCATGACCATGCTGGACAAGCACGGTAGTGGCATTGCAGAAGACAAGCGTTTCGAAGCGATCGCGCTGATCGCCAAGTCCGCCAACCAACTGCCTGGGACACTACCGCAGCTGGAAGCCGTGCTGAAGCGGGGCGGCGACTACCAGGACCTGCGCGACAAGGCGGCCGAGATCCGCCAGGACAAGAAGTACTATGCCGGCCTGGCGGCCGCTGACGTCGCCGCTGGCTATGAAGAGGCTTATCCCAGCCATTCGGCGGAGATGGATCGCGCGCATCTGAAAGTGGGTCGCCGCGACTTCGCGCCTGCCAACGAAGGCAACGACCCCGACATCCGCGTAGCGCTGGAACAGGCGCGCTCGCACAAGCACGGTGGCGGTGGCCCGCAGGTGCTGAAAGAGGGCTCTACCGGCCGCGCGGTGGAAAAGCTGGAGCACAACCTGCACGCGCTGGGCTATGGCGGCGCGGGTGCCCAGGCGATCCATCCTGATCGCCAGTTCGATGCCAGCACCCGGCAGGCCGTCGAAGCCTTCCAGCGCGACCACCGTCTGAATCCGGTCGATGGCAAGGTGGGGCCTGCGACGCTGGGTGCGATCGACCGTGAGGCGCGCGCGCTGCAGCGTGACATGGCCGCGCTCGGCCTGACCGATGCGCATGGCAAAGCGATCACCGCCGATGGCTACCTGGGGGCCGGCAGCCAGCACGCCATCAATGTGTTCCAGCAGCAGCACCATCTGCCGGCGACCGGCATGGCCGACGCACAGACGCGCCGCGCCATCGATGCCGAGGCCGCACAGCATCGCCCTGCCGCGCCTTCGCCTGCTGCGCCGACCGCGCCGACCGCGCCGGCAGCCCCGACGAGAGCTGCGCCACCCGCAGCGCAGCAGCACACCGATCCTGCCGGCGCCGCAGCGCCCGGTGGCGAGCGCATTTCCGTAGTGGAACCCTTCGGCAACGGCAGCAGCAATCGCGTCCTTCGCCACGGCATCAGCGGCGAGGACGCGTTCCGCGAGCTGAAGATCCACCATCCCAACACCAATGCCGCCGCCGTGCGCGCCGGCGATGCCAGCAAGGTTGACCGCACCGCGGACATGGTCGACGGTGAACTGGAGGCCGTGCGCAAGCGTGGGGACATCAACGGCATTCCGCTGGTGCAGAAGGACCTGATCCTCACCGACCGTGCCGGCGGGCGCAGCCTGATGATTCCCAGTCCGGTGGCCGGCTACGTCAAGCTCAACAACGACGGCACCAATTCCATCAGCATCTACAGCCATCCGGTCGGCGATTCCCGCCGCGAGCTGGTGGGCCAGGTGTTGCACGGCGCCGTCGGCTCCATCCCGTACAAGACCGGCGATTTCGTCGAGTACGGTGCGCCGCTGGTCCGCCAGTCCGATGTGGGGTCACCCGGTGCGGTGCACGCACATATCGAAGTGGAGCCGGCGCAGTTCCGGCGCTATCTCGGCGACATGCTCAACGACCGCATCACCCTCGGTGGCAAGGTGCACGCGCAGGGGCCCGAAGCGGCGCAGGCCGCACGTGCCACGCAGCAGGCGCCGATGGCCGATGGCATGCTGGTGAAGGGCGAACGCGGCGACGAGGTCAAGGTTCTGCAGGGCAAGCTGGCCGCGCTGGGGTACACCGCAGCCGACGGCAAGGCGCTGGGCACCGACGGCATCTTTGGCAAGGACACGCTGGCAGCGGTCAAGCAGTTCCAGGCCAACAACGGCCTGGAGCAGGATGGCAAGGCCGGCCGCCAGACCCTGGCGCGCCTGGACGACCCGGCTGCAGTGAAAGCCGGCGCGCAGACCGCCGCCGCCCCGGCACGCACCGAACCGACCGCACCGGCGGCCCCGAGCATGCGCGACCCTTCGCACGCCGAGAATCCGCGCTTCAACCAGGCGCTGGAGAAACTGCAGGTGCTGCAACAGCAGCGCGTGCAGGCCGGGCTCTGCCCGCTGTTCGCCAACGCGCAGGACACCGAACGCGCCGCCGGCCAGCTGGCCTACGAGAGCAAGGTCGCCGGCATGCGCCAGATCGACCACGTGGTCGCGCGCCCGGATGGCAGCGGTCTGTTCGCCGTGCAGGGCAACGTCGGCGACCCGGCCGCGCAGCGCACCTTCGTCGACAGCCGTCAGGCCGTGTCGCAGTCGGTCGAGGCCAGCACCCGTCAGACCGAGGAACTGGATATCCAGTTCAACCAGCGCGTGCAGGAACAGCAGCAGGAGCAGATGAAGGGGCGCGCGCAGTAAGGTCGCCGCGGTGGGTTCCCGGGACCGGTCGTACGCCGGCTCCGGGCAGTACTCCGGGCCCCGCCGTCGCCGTTCAGCCCGGCGGTGTAAACTATTGATCTCACTGGCAATGCCAGTCTCCACGATCAACCGCCCGATGACGTTCGCCACCGCCCGTTACGCTGATTCCCTGCGCCTGTCCGTCGCCCCCATGATGGACTGGACCGACCGCCATTGCCGGGTGTTCCACCGCCTGCTGGCGCCGGGCGCGCGGCTGTATACCGAAATGGTGCACGCCAACGCGGTGATCCACGGCGATCGCCAGCGCCTGCTAGGTTTCGATGCCATCGAACAGCCGCTGGCGCTGCAGTTGGGTGGCAGCGATCCGGCCCTGTTGGCACAGGCCGCGCGTATCGCCGCCGAGTGGGGCTACGACGAGGTCAACCTCAACTGCGGCTGCCCGTCCGACCGCGTGCAGGCCGGGCGTTTCGGCGCCTGCCTGATGCGCGAGCCGGTGCTGGTGGCCGAGTGCGTATCGGCCATGGTCGAGGCGGTGGACATCCCGGTGACGGTGAAGTGCCGCCTGGGCGTGGACGAGGACGACAACTACGACGTATTCGCCAGCTTCGTCGACCGCCAGGTCGATGCCGGTGCCGCAATGGTGGTGGTGCACGCGCGCAATGCCTGGCTGAAGGGCTTGTCGCCGAAGGAGAACCGCGAGGTTCCGCCGCTGAAGTACGGCTGGGCCTATCGCCTGAAGCAGGAGCGCCCGGCGCTGCCGGTGGTGCTCAATGGCGGCCTGGCCAGCATCGAGGCAGTGCAGGCGCAGGCCGCGCACGTCGATGGCGTGATGCTCGGCCGCGCGGCCTACCACGACCCCTATCTGCTGCATCAGCTGGAGGCCCTGCACACCGGCGCGCCGCTGCGACCGCGCGGCGAACTGCTGCGCGCCCTGCGTCCTTACGTCGAAGCCCGCTTGGGCGAGGGCCTGGCCCTGAAGCACATCACCCGCCACATCCTCGGCCTGTTCCACGGCCAGCCCGGTGGCCGCGTATTCCGCCAGGTACTGAGCGAGGGCGCACACCGCCCGGGCGCCGGCTGGGCCCTGATCGAGCAGGCGCTGGAAGTGACTGATCGCGGTGCTGATCGCGCTGCAGCGTGAACGTCGTCACATTCCTGACTTGACAAGCGGAGCGGATTCGTTCCGAATGTTCACTTAACTGAACGACGCGACGGAGCCTCCCGAAAAGTTCAGACCGGATTCACCGCCCGAAACCAAGAATTTGCAAAAGATTTGTAAAACGCCGGGTTCCATTCCGGTGCCCGGATTTACGACTTTTGAACGAATCGCCGTGCTCGGCTAGGATCGCATCGATGTCTTCCGCTCCCTTCCACCGCTGTATTGCCCTGGCCACCTGCGTGGTCCTGGCGTCTGCCCCGCTGTCTTCGGCGCTGGCGCAGGACCCGCAGCGGGAACAGGGGCGCGCTGAAATGATGGAGCGCGGTGGCCGTGGCGCCAGCAACGAGCGTTCGCTGTCCGATGCCGTGCGCCGCGTGCAGCGCACCACCGGCGGCCACATCCTGGGCGCCGAGCGGGTGCCGTTCGATGGTCGTGACATCAACCGGGTCAAATACATGGACGACCGCGGTCGGGTCCGCTACATGGACGACCCCGCCCCGGCACGTTCACAACCGCGCACGCCGCGGTCGGATATGTCATCACTACGCGGCGATAACCCCTGAACAGGGATAGTTGTCGCTATCAACCCGTACCCACAGGCCTCCGGGCCGCACCCAGCACACTAGGGAGAGTTCATGCGTATCCTTCTGGTCGAAGACGAAGCCCCGCTGCGTGAGACCCTGGCAGCCCGGCTCAAGCGCGAAGGTTTTGCCGTCGATGCAGCGCAGGACGGCGAAGAAGGCCTGTACATGGGCCGCGAAGTCCCGTTCGACGTCGGCATCATCGACCTTGGCCTGCCCAAGATGTCGGGCATGGAGCTGATCAAGGCCCTGCGCGACGAAGGCAAGAAGTTCCCGGTGCTGATCCTGACCGCGCGTTCGAGCTGGCAGGACAAGGTCGAGGGCCTGAAGCAGGGCGCCGACGATTACCTGGTCAAGCCGTTCCATGTGGAAGAGCTGCTTGCCCGCGTCAACGCGCTGCTGCGCCGCGCCGCAGGCTGGAGCAAGCCGACCCTGGAATGCGGCCCGGTCGCTCTGGACCTGGCAGCGCAGACCGTCAGCGTGGCCGGCAGCAATGTCGACCTCACCAGCTACGAGTACAAGGTGCTGGAGTACCTGATGATGCATGCCGGTGAACTGGTCTCCAAGGCCGACCTCACCGAGCACATCTACCAGCAGGACTTCGATCGTGATTCGAACGTGCTGGAAGTGTTCATCGGCCGCCTGCGCAAGAAGCTGGACCCGGATGGCGAACTGAAGCCGATCGAGACCGTGCGCGGTCGTGGCTACCGTTTCGCGATTCCACGCAACGAGGGCTGAGGCCTTCAGCAGGCGATAAACGATGTCCGGCCGTCTGTGGTTCTTCCGACGCTGGCGGCCGCGCTCTCTGCAGGCGCGCCAGATGTTCGCCGCGTCCGTGGGTCTGGTCGCGTTCCTGGCCCTGGCCGGTTACGCGCTCGATGCCGCCTTCGCCGACACGGCGAAGGCGAACCTGCGTGAGCGCCTGAAGAACTACGCCACCTCCTACGCGGCCGGCATCGACTTCACCCGCGACCGCTCGCTGTACATCCGCGAGCAGCCGCCGGATCCGCGTTTCGACGTGCCCGGCAGTGGCCTGTACCTGCAGGTGGTGATGCCCGACGGCAAGGGCAATTCAATGTCCGCCGAAGGCCCGATGCTGCCCACCGTCGGCGGCGGCCTGCTGGCGCCGCGCCAGGAAGTGTTCGAAGGCCCGCTGCCGATGATCCAGATCGACGGCAGCCAGGGCTCGGTGTACCGCTATGGCCTGGGCCTGGTATGGGATGCCGACGCCGACCCGGCCACCGAATTCCCGTACACCATCTACGTGATGGAAGACTCGCGCGCGCTGGGTGCGCAGCTGCGCGTGTTCCGCAGCCGGGTCTGGTTCTACCTGGGTGGCATCGGCCTGATCCTGCTGCTGCTGCAGACGGTCATCCTGCAGTGGAGCCTGCGTCCGTTGCGGCGGGTGATCACCGAGCTGACCAAGGTCCAGCGCGGCGAGACCGAGCGCATGAGCGAGCGCCACCCGCGCGAGCTGGAGCCGTTGACCGACAGCATCAATGCCTTCATCGAGGGTGAGCGTGAGAACCTCGAGCGCCAGCGCAATACCCTGGCCGACCTGGCGCACAGCCTGAAGACGCCGATCGCGGTGCTGCGCACGCAGATGGACAGCGGTGCCGGAGATGAAGCGCTGCGCGAAGAACTGGACGTGCAGCTGCAGCGCATGAACAACCTGGTGTCCTACCAGCTGGCACGCGCGGCCTCGTCGGGACACAAGCTGTTCTCGGCACCGCTGCCGATCGAATCCAACGCCGAGGAAATCGTGCGCGGCTTGGAGAAGGTCTATGCGTCGAAGGGCGTGCTGTGCGAATTCGACATCGACCCGGCAGCGCGCTTCCACGGTGAACCGGGAGATCTGCAGGAACTGCTGGGCAACCTGCTGGAGAATGCCTTCAAGTGGGCCAAGCGCCGCGTGTTGCTGACCGCGCAGCCGCTGCCAGCGTCGAACGCGCGTCGCGCCGGTCTGCTGCTGGCGGTGGATGACGATGGCCCGGGCATCGCCCCGGAAGACATCGGCAAGGTGCTGCAGCGTGGCGTGCGCGGCGACGAGCGCGTGCAGGGCCACGGCATCGGTCTGTCGATCGTGCAGGACCTGATCAAGGATTACCGCGGCGAGCTGCAGGTGTCCCGTTCCAATGAACTGGGTGGCGCCCGTTTCGAAGTGCAGCTGCCGCCGGGACCGTAAGGTCTCGACGCATGGGCCCGCCGTTGGCCGGCACTACCGTATGTCGATCACCGGCGGCTCGCCGTAGAACCGCCTGAGATGCGCGGCCACCTCCGGCAACGCTTCCGCCAGCAGATCCGGCGCAGAGAAGTGGTACTCGCTGGCCACCGCGAAGAACTCTTCCGGTGCTTCCGCCGCGTACGGATCGATCAGTGTTCCCACGCCGGCATCCACCTGCGCACAGAACGCGTCGTACGATTTCTGGAAGTCCGCAGCCCACTCGCGTTGCCACGCACGCGGCAACGGCGGCGTGCCGTCCATCGCCCCGTCCAGCCCATCCAGCTTGTGCACCATCTCATGCACGGCCACGCAGTAACCCTCATGCGGTGCCGCCAGGTCGGCCTGCACATCGGCCCACGAAAGAATCAACGGACCGCTGTCCCACGACTCGCCGATCAGCTCGTCATCCCACTCGTGCAGTACGCCGGCGGCATCCATGTGGCTGCGATGCACGCGGAACGCATCGGGGTAGACGATCAGCTGCGACCAGCCCTCCAGCCCGACCTCGCCGAATTGCAGCAGCGGCAGGCAACACAGTGCGGCCAGCAGCACGCTGTCTGCCGGCTGCAGCTGCAGTTCGCCAATCGGGGAGATGGTCTTCTCATGCAGGAAGCGCGTGGTCAATGCGCGCAGGCGTGTACGCCGTTCGTCGTCCAGGCCGCGCAACCACGCTGCGCGGTGGCAGGCATCGTTCCAGTGTGCGTCTTCGATCGGCCGCGGCGCGGGCCGCAGCCACTGCAGCAACGACTTGATCAGCGGAACATACCCGGCAGGTAGCTGTGCCACTTGGGCGCGCGGATGCGCTGCAGTACATCGTCGTCACCGCCACCGCCGCTGCTGGTGGTAGCTGCAGGGCGTACCGGTGCCGGCTTGGCGGCAGCTGCGGCAGGCGCAGTGGTCGGTGTGCGCTGCGAGGCCGCATCGCTTGCCGAGTAGACGCAGGCGCCACGGCTGTCATCAAGCGCTGCTGTGGCAGACGCCGCGAAGGGCATCGTCAGCAGGATCAGGCAATGGGCATAACGGCGCATTGACGACATCCACGTTAAGGGAGGGTGAGCTCTCGATTCTAGCCCGAACCCGGCGCCAGATTGGAAGCCCGCCGGAACCGGGCCTGGCGGGCGTCGCTGGCGGCTTTCCCGCATAATTCCGTTCTGACCTTGTGGAAGCTGCCGTGGACGATCGCCAACTGCTGGCCAAACTCGCTGCCGGTCGCCTGTCCGGCGACGCCCTGGCCCGTGAGCTGGGCCAGACCCGGGCCGCCATTTGGAAGCGTATTCAAGGGCTTAGAGCCGCCGGTGTCGAGGTGGAAGGACGCGCAGGCGAGGGCTACGGGCTGACCCGGCCGGTGGACCTGCTGGAGGCCAAGACCATCCGCGCCGGCCTGCCCAAGGACGCCGCCGCGCTGCTGCACGACCTGCAGGTGGCCTGGACGGTGGACTCCACCAACGCCGAATTGTTGCGGTGCAGCGCACCTCAGCGCGGTGTCAGCGTCCTGCTGGCCGAGCGCCAGACCGGTGGCCGTGGCCGTCGTGGCCGCACCTGGGCCTCGCCGTTGGCCGCGCATGTGTATCTGTCGGTGCTGCGTTTGTTCGAGGGTGGCTTGGGCCGCTTGGCCGGCCTGAGTCTGGTCGCTGGCGTCGCCGTGGCCGAAGCGCTGCACGACCTGGGCTATGCGCAGGCACAGCTGAAATGGCCGAACGACGTGCTGGTGGATGGCCGCAAGCTGGTCGGCCTGCTGGCCGAGGGCGGTGGCGAGTACGCCGGCCCGGCGCGCGCAGTGATCGGTATCGGCATCAACGTGCACATGCCGCCGGCCTTCGCCGAACAGATCAACCAGCCCTGGGTGGACCTGGACACGCTGGCCGGCGCATCGGTGGATCGGAATACAGTGGTGGCCGCGGTGCTGGCACGCCTGCTGCCGGCGCTGGAAGCATTCGATCGCGAAGGGCTGGCGCCGTTCCTGCCACGCTACGCAGCGTTCGACATGCTGGCCGGGCGCGAAGTGCGCGTGCAGCTGGATGGACAGTGGCAGCACGGTACCGCGCTCGGCCTGGCCGACGATGGCGCGCTGCGCGTGGACATCGATGGCCGCGAGCGCCTGCTGCATGCCGGCGAAGTCAGTGTGAGAAAAGCATGAGCGACTGGTTGTTCGACCTCGGCAATTCGCGCTTCAAGTTCGCGCCGTTGCAGGGTGACCGTGCCGGTGATGTGCAGGCCTGGGCGCATGGCGCCGAAGGCATGGCCGGGCAACCGCCGCACAGCCTGCCCAGTGGTGAAACCGCGTTTGTCGCCAGCGTCGCCGCGCCGTCGCTGACCAGCGCCATGCTGGATCAGCTGCAGCGCCGCTTCGAGCACGTGCATGTGGTGCGCACCAGCGCCCAGTGTGCAGGCGTACGCATTGCCTACGCCAAGCCGGAAAAATTCGGTGTCGACCGTTTCCTGGCCCTGCTTGCCGCCGCCAAGGCGCAACGGCCGGTGCTGGTGGTCGGTGTCGGCACCGCCCTGACCATCGACCTGCTGGATTCCGATGGCCAGCATCACGGTGGACGTATTTCCGCCTCGCCGACCACCATGCGCGAGGCATTGCACGCGCGCGCGGTGCAGCTGCCGGCCAGTGGTGGTGACTACAGCGAATTCGCCAACGACACTGCCGATGCGTTGGCGTCGGGCTGCGATGGTGCTGCCGTTGCATTGGTCGAACGCAGTGCCCGCCAGGCGCAGGCGCTGCTGGGCGTGATGCCGTCGCTGCTGGTGCATGGCGGTGGCGCGCCCGCGCTGATGCCGCTGCTGGGCGGCGCCGACTACCACCCGTCGCTGGTGCTGGATGGCCTCGCCCGCTGGGCGGTGCACCAGCCCGCAGGCTAGTATCGGCGCATGCTGACCCGTGCCCTGATCGTCGTGCTGGCGATCCTCAATCTTGGTGTCGCCACCTGGTGGCTGCTGCGCGATGAGCCGGCGCGTGCGCCGTTGCCGCCGCACCCGACCGGCGTGGCCGAACTGCGCTGGCTGCCCGGCGGGACCGATGCGGCCGTGGCCGCGCAGGCCTCGGCAGCGGCACCTACGGAAGCACTGGTGGAGCGTGAGGCTGCGCCGGCTACTGCAGTGGCCGCTGCGCCAGCACCGGCAGCGGCGACGCCGACAGCATCCAGCAAGCCAGCCGAACCGGTGAAGGCGCCTGAGCCGGTCGCCGCCGTCGCCAAGCCAGCGCCGGAACCGGTGGCCGACAAGCCCGCCTCCCCGGCCGCACCGCCGCGCTGCCTGGCGCTGGGACCGTTCGCCGACCGCGCCGCCGCCACCGCCGCGCAGGGCCGGGCGGGCAATCTGCTGAGCCAGGCACGCCTGCGCGAGCAGCCCGCCGCCAGCGGCAGCGCCCGTTACCGCGTGCTGCTGCCCGCCGCCGCCAGCCGCGATGACGCGCAGGCCACGGTCAAGCGCATCGTCGCCGCCGGCCTCAACGACTACTACATCATCAGCCAGGGCGAAGAGACCAACGCCATTGCGCTGGGCCAGTACCGCAACCGCGAAGGCGCCGAACGGCGCATGGCCGCAGTGCAGGCCGCCGGCTTCCAGCCGCGTCTGGTCGCCAGTGGCGATGCCGGCCAATGGTGGCTGGAAGGGCAGCTGGCGGCGGGCAGCGAACCGGCCCAGGCGCAGCAGCGCAGCGGCGCCGCGCAGCAACGGTCGCTGGAATGCACGCGACTGCGCTAGAATTCCCAAACCACGGCGCTGCCGTAGGCGTTTCACCCCGTGCCGCTTTAGCTCAGTTGGTAGAGCAACTGTCTTGTAAACAGTAGGTCATCCGTTCGATTCGGATAAGCGGCACCATCTCCCGACAATCTCCATTGCCCCTTTGTTGCATGGGGTCGGCTAGTGTCTGTGTGCCTACGCCGCATGCAGCTGCAGCTCCACATACTCCGCCAATCCCCGGCACGCCAGCAGCAGCCCTTCGCGCGTTCCGTCGCCGATCTGCTGCTCGTCGCCTCCATCGACCCGCACGCGCTCGGCGGCGTGGAATATTTCCAGCAAGGTGGTCAGTCCGGCAGCGGCGCGGTCTGCGCGTGCCATGGCCATGCCCTGGCCGGGTGTCAGCGTTGGCCCGCGCCACGGCTGACCGTCGGCACCATCGCCGTTGCGGATGCGCTGCAGGCAGCCTTGCAACGTGATCGGGTCCGGCACATCGACGGCGGCGGCGAACGCGGCTTCCAACGGCTGCGCAAGCTCGGGGGGCAGGCGTTCGGCGGCATCGCCCAGCGTGGCGGTCAGGTAGGGATAGTCAGGAGCGGACATGTGGGCATCCTCGGGTGCAGCGGAGGCGCCACCGGCAGAGGGTGGCGGACGATGCGTGGTTTCCAATCCGGCGCTTGATGAAACCGGCGGGCACAAGGCCCCCACGCACCGCCCGCCATAAGGCAGCAGACGGATTGCCAGCCGGCGCCGTTCAATAAGCAGCGACGCCGGCTGGCAAGCGTAAATACATCAAGCACTCAGGGTTGGAAGCCCCGGCCATCCGTTGTCGATGGCAATTCATCATGCGCACGCAGAATCACGGGCTGCCAGTCGATTGTTCCGATGGCATCGCGCTGTTTAAAAGGAAAAATGAATTATCGCAATTGGCTTGTCGCGGCCAATCCCGAGGCACAAACGACATTCTGCGCGGCGTACTATTGGAGCCTGAAACAGGCCGTAGCGCCGCGATCGTGCGGCGTAACGCCGCCGTGGCGTGTCAAGCCAACTTAACCGCGTCCCCAAGCGGCCCACTCAACCATCATACGCACCCGCGCGGCGATCAACGCGTCCCCGGATCACCCGGCACCAGGTGGCGCCACGGAAACACATCCTTGGCGAAATGGCTGACATAGCCGCCCGTTGCTGCCTGGATGACCACGAACGACAACCGCGGACGCATGGCCTGCAGCGTCTGCAGCTGCGCCACATCCAACGCGCTGTTTCGCAACCGGAAGGTGTGCAGCGCATCGAAGGCTTGGCTGGCGAACAAGCGCTCATAGGCCGCGAAAGGCGTGACCGCATCGGTCTCACGGGCATCAGCCCAGACGAATTGCAGCTCCGTCGATTCGCAAAAATCCAGCAGGCCCAGGGCAGGCAGGTTGCGTGATCCGGCAAGGTTGTCGATGAAGCGCTGCGTGTCCGAGCCACCACCGATGCGCAGGCTGTGCAGGTGCGGCAGCGGCACCTCGAAGAACGCGGCATCCGGTGCATTCGGCACCACCAGTTCGCTGAGGTACGGCGCCCTGGAAACGAAGCGGGCGATCTCGCCAGCTTCTTCCATGAGGCTGCCCGCGCGCTGCACCAGAGACATGTTGTGGTCGGCAGGTTCGGTAGGGCTGATCGACAAAGAGCGCAGGCGCGGGAAACGCACATCGCTGTCCAGTAGCGCGGTGAACTCCCACTCGCGCGTGCCATTGGCCCCCTCGTCCGGGCCGGTGAACGACAGCGACATGATCGCATCGGCCACGCGCTGATCGGACAGGCAGGCCAGCGTCCACGCGAATGGCTCTTCCCATGGGTTGCCGAAGAACTCCACGTGCAGGCCGCCGTACAACGGCGCCACGGTCACCCGTTCCTGCAGCGCCGCCCACAGCGGGCCGGCCGGGTCCTGGATGTCCAGTTCATGCTCGGCCGTGCAGTCCAGATTGAACGCATGGATGCGTTGCTGCAGCGCCAGCAGTTGCTGCTGCGCGTGGTCGAAGGGCAGGGCGGTCATGTGTGTGTACCGGACGTCCGTGTGATACCCCGATGATAGCGCTGGCCCGCTTGCGGTGGTCTGCGGCCGGTGATCGGTGGCTTGATGTTCCTCACGACAGAGCGACTCCAGCAGCCCCCATACTGGTGCCCTCCGCACATCTCTTGCCAGGAAGCCGACCATGCGCCGCCACCGCTTGCCGTTGACCGTCGCGCTGCTCGCCAGCGTCTTCACAGCACCGGCGATGGCCGCCGTGCCGTTCTTCAATGCCAGCTGCCCCGGTGGGCTGGATGTCCATGCAGACGAGGGCGGGCCGGTCTACGTGCAGGGCCGCGAGACCACGCTCAAGCGCTTCAACGATCGCTATTTCGAAGCGCGCGATGCCAACAGCGGCACCACGCTTTCAATCAGCACCGGTGACGACGGTACGCCGCAGGTCAGCTACACCGGACGCGGCGGTGCCAACGGCATCTGCCAGGTCGGCAACAACGGCACGCCGGCGGCTGCCGTGGAAGGCGGCAGGCACCACCGTGAGCAGGATCGCGATGACGATGCAGCACTGCCACGCGAGGTGACCTGCGAATCCACCGACCAGCGCCAGGTGTCCTGTGACATGGACACGCGTGGCAACGTGGAGATCGTGCGCCAGCTCAGCCGTACCCGTTGCGAGCAGGGCAGCAACTGGGGCCTGTCGCGGCATTCGGTCTGGGTCCACGGCGGCTGCCGCGCGACGTTCCGCAACATGTCCAAGGCTGCAGCCAACGCGCCAGCGGGCGATACCGCGCTCGGTTCGTGCAACGCAAGCAAAGGTGCACAGGGCACGCTGGTGACCCAGGTGCCGGTCGGCACCGATTACCAGGAACTGATCATCGATTATCCCGATGGCCGTTTCCTGTGCATGATGCGCAACAACGGCCGGGTGCAGAGCGTGACGCCGATACGTCATCGTTGATCACGATGGGGTAGTGCCGGCCGCTGGCCGGCAAACTCCGCGAACCCTGAGGACAGAATGGTTACCGGCCAGTGGCCGGCACTACCCGTGGGTGGTCCTGCTGCACCGCCGCGAGTGGTGTCACATGCGTCTGGCTAGACTGTGCTTCTTTTTCGTTCGCAGGAGGCACCATGGCCCATCATCCCGCCGTTACCCTGATCGGCGTCCCCACCGACATCGGTGCGGGCCATCGCGGCGCCCGGCTGGGGCCGGAAGCCCTGCGCGTGGCTGGCCTGCCTGAAGCACTGGAAGCGCGAGGCGTGGACGTGCGCGACCTCGGCAACCTGGACGGCCCGCGCAACCCGTGGACCGCGCCGGTGCAGGGCTACCGCCACCTGGATGAGGTGGTGGCATGGAACCACGCGTTGATGGAAGCCAGCTATGCCGAGCTGCAGGCCGGGCGCATGCCGATCATGCTCGGTGGCGACCACTGCCTTGGCATCGGTTCGATCACCGCCGTCGCGCGCTGGTGCCGCGAGCAGGGCAAGGACCTGCGCGTGCTGTGGCTGGATGCGCACTCGGATTTCAACACCAGCGAGGTGACCCCGTCGGGCAACATCCACGGCATGCCGGTGGCCTGCCTGTGCGGCCTCGGCCCGGATGCGCTGACCAAGCTGGGCGGCACCTCGCCGGCCATCAAGCCTTCGCAGATGCACCAGATCGGCATCCGTTCGGTGGATCCGGAAGAGAAGCGCCTGATCAAGACCCACAAGGTCGATGTCTACGACATGCGCTACATCGACGAGAACGGCATGAAGCGCACCGTGGAAGCGGCGCTGGCCGGCATCGACGAGAACACCCACCTGCACGTCAGCTTCGATGTCGATTTCCTTGACCCGAGCATCGCCCCGGGCGTGGGCACCACCGTGCCGGGCGGGGTGAACTACCGCGAAGCGCAGCTGGTGATGGAGATGATCGCCGACAGCGGGCGCATGGGCTCGCTGGATATCGTCGAACTCAATCCGCTGCTGGACAACCACAACAGCACCGCCGAACTGGCCGTGGATCTGGTGGAAAGCCTGTTCGGAAAGTCGACCCTGATGCGCGATTGAGAGGGTCCAGCCTGAACGGCGGGACGAACCGTTCACACGCGCTCCACGCCCCTGCCGCCAGATTGCACCTCACGCGGCAGTGTTGGCTTAAATCCAGCCTGCCGCCCCGATCAATACAACCGAACCCCGTGATTGAGCGGTGTAGCGGCAAACCCAAGGAGAAGCCCATGAAGCGCGTAGTTGCCCTGATGCTGTTGTCGATGTTCTCGGTGGCCCTGCTGGCCGGTTGCAACACCGTTGCCGGTGCCGGCAAGGACGTGCAGAAGGCTGGTGAGAAGGTTGAGGATGCTGCCAAGGGCAACTGAGCCTGAGGTGGTGCGCACAACGGAAAAGGCCGGGATCTTCCCGGCCTTTTTTCATGCGCGATTGCCGGGTGTGGACGCCGCGTGTCGATGCGTAGTGAACCATTCAAGCAGGTGAGCAGCGTTTTCATGGTCGGTTGACCGTGCTTCAACAGCCGTTGCGGGAAGCTGCGTGCACGGTAACAACGCCGTTGCATTCCAAGGAAGCCTCAGCAATGAACAAAGACATCATTTCCGGCAAGTGGTCCCAGCTCAAGGGCAAGGCCCAGGCGAAGTGGGGCGATCTGACCAATGACGATTTCGATGTGGCCGAGGGCAATGCCGAGTATCTGGCTGGCCGCCTGCAGGAGCGCTATGGCTGGGCCAAGGACCGCGCTGAGAAAGAAGTCCGCGACTTCCAGGACAGCGTGAGCAAGGACTATCCGGACTACAAGTAACCGGGCCACGCACGCCCACGTTCTGCCCCCACAGACAACGCCCGCGCCGGAAGGTGTGGGCGTTGCGCTGTGTGGCGATCAACGTGCCGGCGGGTCGGGCACGTAGCGGTTGGGGAACGCCTGCGGCTGGCGGTCCAGGCGCGAGGGCGAATCCAGCAGGATGCCGCGCGCGCGCAGGTTGCGGGCGCTGTCGTAGCGCAGCTGCAGCACCTGCGCCGGGCTGCGGGTGGCGCGTTCGAAATCGGTATCGCGCACCGAGGAACTCTCACGTGCACCATGGCCAGTGCCCAACGCAGGTGCTTGCGACTTGGCTGAGTAACCTTCGATGCGGCTGGCGCTGGCGTCGGCCGCCGCCGAGGCTTCGGCTGCCGCCGGTGCCGGCCCGGCGCGATCGCGCAGGATCGGCTGCGGACGCGGGTACCAGCGGCGCGCCTCTTCGAACACCGCCACGCCGACCACGCCGACGTTGTCGGGGCGGCCGGTGCGGCTGGCGTAGCTGCCGCTGGGGCTGCTGAAGACGAACTGGGCCACTTCGTCCTGGGTCTTGCGCCAGCCGGTGATGTCGGCGCGCTGGCCGGGATTGAGCACGTAACCGGTCTGCGACGGATCGGCGTCTTCGCCGGAGATGGCGTTGACGCCGTCCACCGACAGCACCACCAGCACCCTCCGTGGGCTGTCGTTGTACAGGCGCACCGCATAGCGGTGGCCGCGCTCGCCGGCCACCCAGCGCTGGCCGTCGGCCGGGTAGCTGCGCAGCTCTGTGCCGCGGTCGCGGTCGACCAGGGCCACGCGCACCGGGCCGTCCTGCGGCATCGGCGGGGGCAGCGGGGCCGGGCGGAAGCCGGCCAGGGGCAGGATCAGCAGCAGGGGCAGCAGGCGTTTCATCGGGCGTCTCCAGCGGGGTTGGGTGAATGAACGTGCCGGGGGCCCTGACGGGGTTGACCGTGTGCACGGTAAACTGGCTCCGTTCATAGAAGGTTTCCGTACGCAGTCATGACGACCCGAGTCCTTACCGGCATCACCCCCTCCGGCACGCCCCACCTGGGCAACTACGTTGGCGCCATCCGTCCGGCCATCGCGGCCAGCCGCGCGCCGGACATCGAGAGCTTCTTCTTCCTGGCCGATCTGCACAGCCTGATCAAGTCACAGGACCCGCAGCGCACCCAGCGCGCGACCCTGGAGATCGCCGCCAGCTGGCTGGCCTGTGGCCTGGACCCGGAACACGTGTGGTTCTACCGCCAGAGCGACATCCGCGAGACCACCGAGCTGATGTGGTTCCTGACCGCCATCGCCAGCAAGGGCATCCTCAACCGTGCCCATGCCTACAAGGCGGCGGTGGACAAGAACCGTGAGGAAGGCCAGGACGAGGACGCAGGTGTCAGCGCCGGCCTGTTCATGTACCCGGTGCTGATGGCGGCCGACATCCTGATCTTCAAGGCCAACCAGGTACCGGTGGGCCGTGACCAGATCCAGCACATCGAGATGGCGCGCGACTTCGCCCAGCGCTTCAACCACGTGTACGGCAAGGAGTATTTCCCGCTGCCGGACGTGGTGATCGACGAGCAGGTGGCAACCCTGGCGGGCCTGGATGGCCGCAAGATGAGCAAGAGTTACCACAACACCATTCCGCTGTTCGTGCCGCGCGAAGAGCTGAAGAAACTGGTGTTCTCGATCCTGACCGACTCGCGTGCACCGGGCGAGCCGAAGGACACCGAAGGTTCGGCGCTGTTCCAGATGTACCAGGCGTTCGCCACCCCGGAGCAGACCGCCGCATTCGCCAAGGCCTTCGCCGACGGCATCAGCTGGGGCGATGCCAAGCAGCAGCTGTTCGAGCGCATCGACGGCGAACTGTCGCCGCTGCGCGAGCGCTACAACGCGCTGATGGCCGAGCCGGAGAAGATCGAGGCACTGCTCAAGCGCCGTGGCCAGCAGCTGCGTGAGCAGCTGGCGGCACCGCTGCTGGAAGCGCTGCGCCATGCGGTGGGCCTGCGTGATCTGTCCGATG
This sequence comes from Stenotrophomonas sp. G106K1, assembly GCF_037969685.1. NCBI lineage: Bacteria > Pseudomonadati > Pseudomonadota > Gammaproteobacteria > Lysobacterales > Lysobacteraceae > Stenotrophomonas > Stenotrophomonas sp. G106K1. The sequence continues at coordinate 68,855 of NZ_JBBPFR010000012.1, forward strand.
CCGGCGACATCGCCAGCGAAGATGCCGGTGAAGCCCGCGCCGCGCCGCCGCTGTTCAAGCAGTACCGCGAGAAGGATGGCCGCTTCTACTTCAAACTGACCGCAGGTGACGGCACGCTGCTGATCCAGAGCGAAGGCTTCGACTCGCCGCGCGATGCCGGCCAGCTGATCGCCGTGCTGAAGCAGGCCGAGCAGGGCGACCAGCTGCAGAGCGATCTGTTCAAGCTGGAAGCCGAAGTCGATGCGGTGCTGGCGGCGCTGGCTGTGCTGCGCGAAGCGGCCTGACCTGCACCACCTTTGTAGAGCCGAGCCCACGCTCGGCTTTGCTTTGCATATGTAGAGCCGAGCCCACGCTCGGCTTGGCGGAAAGGCAGCCGAGCATCGGCTCGGCTCTACAGGGTATTGCGGCCATGGCATGATGTCCGCGCGCCTCAGGCGCGATGACATGGAGTCTGCAATGGCCTGGTTGTCGCTGCTGCTGTTCCTGCCCTGGTTCATTCTGCTGGGCAGCCTGTACTGGCTGTTTCCGCGCCAGCCGCGTACCGCGCGGCGACGCCTGTTCGATGGCGCTACGCTGGCACTGGCGCTCGCCCTGAGCGTCGTGGCGATGCTGTGGGGCCACCACATCGGTCTGGTACAGCCGGGCGCCGGGCCGATCTGGCCGCAGGTGCTGGCGGTGCTGTATGCCTATGGCGCGTTCCTGGCGGTGCTGGTGATGGCCTTGTTGCTGCGGCCGCGCTGGTTGCGCCTCTGATGTAGCGCCCCGCGTGTGCCCTCTGTAGAGCCGAGCCCATGCTCGGCTGATGTCTGGCAGAAAGGCAGCCGAGCATGGGCTCGGCTCTACAGAACTGCCCCCTCCGACCAAAGCCGCATCGATCACGCCATGCCGGCGCGCCTACCATGGGCCTCTGTTCCCGATCCTGCCAGGTGCGCGTCGATGACCGCCGATCCCAGCATCCACACCATCGATACCGGTTTCCAACGGCCTGACTTCGATGCCGCCTACCTGATCATCGAAAACGGTCGTGCCGCGTTCGTCGACTGCGGTACCGGCCTGTCGGTGCCGGCGATGCTGCAGGCCCTGGCCGACAACGGGCTGGGCGTGGAGGCGGTGGACTGGCTGCTGCTGACCCACGTGCACCTGGATCATGCCGGCGGCGCTGGCCTGCTGATGCAGCAGTTGCCGAACGCGCGTGCGGTGCTGCATCCGCGTGGCGCGCCACACATGATCGATCCGACCCGGCTGATCGCCGGCGCCACCGCCGTCTATGGCGCCGAGGAAATCGCGCGCAGCTATGGCCGCATCGAAGCGATTCCCGAGCAGCGCGTGGTGGTGGCTGACGACGGCCAGCGCATCGACCTGGCCGGCCGCGAGCTGGTGCTGCTGCATACCCCGGGCCACGCGCTGCACCACTACTGCGTGTGGGATGCGCGCAGCCGCAGCTGGTTCACCGGCGATACCTTCGGTATCTCCTACCGCGAACTGGACAGCGCGCAGGGCGCTTTCATCTTCCCTACCTCATCGCCGGTGCAGTTCGACCCGGAAGCGATGAAGGCGTCGATCCAGCGCATGCTCGGTTACGCACCGCAGGCGATGTACCTGACCCATTACGGTCGTGTCGAACAGGTTGAAAAGCTGGCCGGGGATCTGTTCGAACAGATCGATGCGATGGCGGCAATCGGCCGCCAGTGCGACGGTCGCCCCGATCGTCATCGCTGCCTGCTGGCCGCGCTGCAGGCGCTGTACCTGGAGCGTGCACAGCAGCATGGCTGCGCACTGGACCTGGCCGCAGTGACCGACGTGCTGGCGATGGATATCGAACTCAACGCACAGGGCCTGGCCTGCTGGCTGGACCGCATCCGTCGGTAGATCCACGCCATGCGTGGATGACGCGCGCCCAGGCTGCGCCGCGATGTCACGACCACGTTACACTCTGGTGACTTCCAAGTTAGCCGTGGTACTGCCGTGAACCCGATGCGCGTGTTGCTGCTGTCGTCCTGCCTGTTCGTCGGTGGTCTGGCCCATGCGGCCAATGACCTGCCCGGCGGCGGCATCGATCCGCAGGCGCTGTCGCGTCATGTGCGCGTGCTGGCATCGGACGAATTCGAGGGCCGTGCACCTGCCACTGAAGGCGAAGAACGCACCGTGCAGTACCTGATCGAGCAGTTCCGCAGCTACGGCCTGCAGCCGGGCGGTGTGGACGGCAGCTGGGTGCAGCCGGTGCCGCTGGTGCGCGCGCAGCTGGATGGCCCGGCCAAGGCCAGTCTTGCCCTGAAGGGCGGCAAGCGGGCGCTGGTCAATGGCGCGGACGTGACCCTGCAGAGCCTGCAGCCACGCAAGCGTGTGCAGATCAAGGATGCGCCGCTGGTGTTCGTCGGCTACGGCATCGACGCGCCCGAGCGCCACTGGAACGACTACAAGGACGTGGATCTGCACGGGAAAATCGCCGTGATGTTGATCAACGACGCCGATTTTGAAGCCGATGCGCCGGGTGCGTTCGATGGCAAGGCGGTGACCTACTACGGCCGCTGGACTTACAAGTTCGAAGAAGCCGCACGCCGTGGTGCCGAAGGCGTGTTGATCGTGCATGAGACCGCACCGGCCGCCTACGGCTGGGCCACGGTGAAGAGTTCGGGCACCTCGCCGCTGTTCGATATCGAGCGCGGCCAGGCCGAAGCGATGGCCCAGCACACGCCGCTGCGTGGTTGGATGCAACGTGAGCTGGCCGAACAGATTTTCGCCGACGCCGGCCTGGATTTCGATGCCGAGAAGCGCAAGGCGATGAACGCGGACTTCCGTCCGGTCGCGCTGGACAACGCCAAGCTGAGCGTCGATTTCACGCTCAAGCGCGAGCAGGTGGTGACCCGCAACGTGGTGGCCAAGCTGCCCGGCGGCGAGCACGCCGATGAGGCGGTGATCTTCTCCGCGCACTGGGATGCCTTCGGGATCGGCCAGGCCGACGCCAAGGGCGACCGCATCCGCCGCGGTGCGATCGACAACGCCACCGGTGTGGCCACCGTGCTGGAACTGGGCCGGGTGTTTGCCGCCGGGCCGCAGCCGCAGCGCACCCTGTACTTTGTCGCGCTGACCGCCGAAGAGAAGGGCCTGCTGGGCGCCAGCTACTACGCCGCGCACCCGCTGGCGCCGCTGGACAAGACCGCTGCGGTACTGAACATCGAGATGTTCAGCCCGGATGGTGCCACCCGTGACATCGCGTCGTGGGGCAAGGGCCGGGTGTCGCTGGAGGGCGACCTGGAACGCGTGGCCAAGGCCCGTGGCCGCAGCTACAGCCCGGATCCGAACCTGGAAGCCGGCTTCTTCTACCGTGCCGACCACTTCGCCTTCGCCCGCCTGGGCGTGCCGGCGATCACCATCGGCCCGGGCCTGGACAAACTGGACGGCGGTGTCGACGCTGGCCGCGCGCTGCGCGAAAAGTACTTCGCCGACTGCTACCACCAGGCCTGCGATGCATGGACGCCGAGCTGGGATCCGGCAGGTCACGCAGCCGATACCCTGCTGGTCTACGACCTGGGGGCCGAGCTGGCCAACAGCCGTCGCTGGCCACAGTGGGAAAAGGAATCGGAATTCCACGGCGCCCGCGAGAAGAGCGAAGCCGCCCGCCGGTAAGCGCACGGCAACGGCGGCCTCTGCTGGCCGGCACTACCACGTCTTCAGCCGCGCTGCCGCAGCAGTGTCCACGCGGAAAACAAAACGACCACCGGCATTGCACCGGTGGCCGCGATCACTACGGCGCGCTTACTTGCGGGTGCCGTCGAGCCAGTTGGGGCCCTTGTTGGTGAGGAAGAACACATAGACCACCAACGATACCGCGATCGTCGCGGTGACGTAGATGGCGAACCAGTCCACGTGGCCGGTCTTCAATGCGCCCTGGTACAACAGCGGCGCGGTGCCGCCGAACAGCGAGTTGGCCAACGCATAGCCGAAGCCCACGCCCAGCGCACGGATGTGGGTGGGGAACAGCTCTGCCTTCACCACGGCATTGATGGAGGTGTAGCCGGTGAGGATGACAAATCCCAGTGCCAGGGTGAGGAAGGCGAGGGTGGCATCGTGCTGGTGAGGCAGCTGGGTGATCAGGTACCAGCTGTACAGCACGCCGCCCACGCCGAAGAACACCAGCAGGCTCTTGCGGCCGATGATGTCCGACAGCCAGCCGCCCACCGGCTGCAGCACCATCAGGAAGGCCAGCACCCCCAGGTTGATCAGCGTGCCGGTCATCGGGTCGTTGCCGGCGAAGGCGCTCTGGATCATCTTCGGGCCGTTCACCGAATAGGTGTAGAAGGCGATGGTGCCACCGGAGGTGATCAGGAAGCACAGCAGCAGCGGACGCCACTGGTGCACGAACAGTTCGTACATCGAGCCGGACTTCTTGTCCTTGCCCTCGCGCGCAGCTTCGATGGAGGATTCCGACAGCGACTCGTCCATGCCACGGCGCAGCCAGAACACGACCACGGCGGCGATGCCACCGATGCCGAAGGCAATGCGCCAGCCCCACTCGGAGATTTCCGGCTTGGCCCAGAACGTCAGCATCACGAACAGGGTCAGCTGGGCCAGCACATGGCCGCCCACCAGGGTGACGTAGTGGAACGAGGACAGGAAGCCGCGTCGGCCGGGAATGGCGGCCTCGGACATGTATGTGGCGCTGGCACCGTACTCGCCACCGGTGGCGAAGCCCTGCAGCAGGCGCGCGAACAGCAGGATGATCGCCGCCCAGATGCCGATGCTGGCAGCAGTGGGGGTGATGGCGATGATGAACGAGCAGAAGGCCATCAGCGTGACCGACACGGTCAACGCCAGGCGACGGCCATGACGGTCGGCGAAGCGGCCGAAGAACCATGCACCGATCGGGCGCATCAGGAAGGTCGCGGCGAAGATCGCCCACACGTACATGGTGGAGTTCTTGTCTTCGGGCGAGAAGAACTGCGATTCGAAGTACACGGCGAACACCGAGTACACGTAGACGTCGTACCACTCCACCAGGTTGCCGGCGGAGCCTTTGAGGGTGTTGGAGATGGAACGCCGCAGGGCGGCGCCATCGCTGGCGGGTACGGCGGGTTGGGACGTGGTGCTCATCTGGGTGGAAATCCTCGATGCGGTGCGTCCATGCGGGAAAGATCGGTGCCAGGGGCGCGCAGTGCGCTGCCGGCCAGCCTCCTGAGTACTGCATCCCACGTCAACGCCGGGGGCCGGAAAGGCGGGCGGGACATGGATGGATGACAGCGTGCCACCACATGGGCTGCCGGACCATAACCAAAACGTCCTAAAATCCGTCTTCCCCCGGCTCTCTGGTGTGTCATGTCGGCTCCCCCCGTTCCGTCTGCGGCTGCCCCCCGGGGTGGCCTTGTCGCGTTGGCGCTGCTGCTGGTCTACGTGGTCTGGGGCTCGACCTACCTGGGTATCGCCAAGGCCCTGCATGGCGGCGCGCTGCCGCTGACGATGGTCTCCGGCAGCCGGTTCATCATTGCCGGCGGCGTGATGTACCTGGCACTGCGCCTGTTCTGGAAGATGCCGCGGCCGAGCCTGCGGCAGTGGCGCAACCTGGCCATCATGGGCGTGACCATGCTGGTACTGGGCAACGGCATGGTGGTGCTGGCCGAGCGCGAGGTGTCATCCGGCCTGGCCGCCACGGCGGTGGCCTCGGTGCCGCTGTGGATGGCGTTGTTCTCGGCCCTGCGCGGCCAGCGCGCCAGCAGGGGCGAATGGCTGGGCATTGCCGTTGGCTTCGTCGGCGTGGTCTGGCTCAACGCGGGCAGCAGCCTGACCGCATCGCCCACCGGGCTGGTGCTGCTGCTGATCGCACCGGTCGGCTGGGCGTTCGGCTCGGTGTGGGCACGCGGGCAGGACCTGCCGGGTCCGTTCATGACGGCCGCCGGGCAGATGATCTGCGGTGGTGTGCTGCTGGTGCTGATCGGCCTGGTCGTCGGCGAGCGCCCAACCACGCTGCCCGATACCGGTGGCCTGTTGGCGATGGCCTACCTGTGCGTGTTCGGTTCGATCGTGGCGTTCACCGCCTACGTCTGGCTGCTGCAGAACGTGCGCCCGGCGCTGGCCGGCAGCTATGCCTACGTCAATCCGGTGATCGCGGTGCTGCTGGGTGCGGCATTGAACGGCGAACGTTTCGGCTGGCGCGACTTCCTTGCCATGGCAGTGATACTTCTGGGTGTGGTGGTACTGACGATGGCAAGGACACGCAAGCGATGAGCATGGACGAGAAAGAACAACGCCGGGGCCTGCTGGTCACCGCGTCCACCTTCGTGCTGTGGGGGCTGGTGCCGGTCTACTGGCACCTGCTGAACGAGGTGCCGTCGTTCCAGATCATCGCCCACCGCATCATCTGGAGCACGGTGCTGGTTGTGGCCTGGCTGCTGATCGCATCGCGGCTGGGCTGGTGGAAGAAGATCGCCGCACAACCGCGCGCGCTGCCGATCCTGGCGGTATCGAGCCTGACCATCGCCTTCAACTGGGGCCTGTACATCTGGGCGGTCAATGCCGGTCACGTGATCGAGACCAGCCTGGGCTACTTCATCAACCCGCTGGTGAACGTGCTGCTGGGCGTGCTGGTGCTGAAAGAGCGCCTGCGCCGCGTGCAATGGGTGGCCGTGGCCATCGCTGCGGTGGGCGTGGCCTGGTTGACCATCGATGCGGGTACGCCGCCGTGGATCGCGCTGGGCCTGGCCTGCTCGTTCGGTCTGTACGGCCTGCTGCGCAAGCTGGTGTCGGTCGACCCGGTGGCGGGGCTGGGGGTGGAAAGCCTGTATCTGTTCCTGCCGGCGCTGGGCTTTGCGCTGTGGGCCGAGAACGGCCATGGCGGCGGCTTCTTCGGTGGCTGGGGCTGGGGCAACGATCTGCTGTTGATCTTCGGTGGCGTGGTCACGGCGGTGCCGCTGATCGGTTTCGCCTACGGGGTGAAGCGCATTCCGCTGTCGCTGGTCGGCATCCTGCAGTACATCGCACCTAGCCTGCAGCTGCTGCTGGGCGTTTTCTTCTTCCACGAGGCCTTCGATACCGGCAAGGCAATCGGCTTTGCCGCGATCTGGGCCGGGTTGATCCTGTTCATCACCGACAACGTGCGTGCGATGCGCGCTGCCAAGCGGTAGCACTGCGGGGTCAGAGCCCTTCGCGTTGCGCAGGGATCCGACCCTGCAAAAAAGAACGGCGCCCCGAGGGGCGCCGTTCTGCTTCCATCCACGGCCAGGAGAGAGTTGGCCGGGGCGGGAACGCGGTTGCAGGCTTAGAAGCGCTGCTGGTACTTCATGTACATGAAACGACCGATATCGAAGCCACCGTAGTAGGTGAAGCTGCTGTTCGGCTGGCTGTACATGATCGGACCCTGGTGGTCGAACACGTTGTTCAGGCCCAGCGACACGGTGCCATCCCACGGCAGGCTGTAACGCACCTGCAGGTCGTGGAAGGTGTTGGAACCCACCTTGCGGCTCGGCTGTGCATCGGTATACGGCGAGACGAAGTCGGCCATGTTGCAGTCCGGGCCACCGCCCAGATCGTACGAGCAGGCTTCCTTCATGCCAGAGTAGTAACGGGCGGTCCAGCCGATGCCCAGGTTGCCGTACTGCCAATCCAGGTTGACGGTCGAACGCACGCGGAAGTCGCCGGCCCAGCCCACGCGCTGCTCCACCGGCGTGGTGGCGGCGCTGTCGTTGCGCTGCTCCAGGTAGTCGGTGTAGGTGGTGTTCCAGTTGATGGCGAACTTGCCGTATGCGGTTTCCGGCAGGCGGTAACGCACACCGATGTCATAGCCGGCGGTTTCGCGGTAGCCGGCGTTCACCAGCGAGCGATCCAGCGCCGAGACCTGGCCACGGGTGGTCGCAGTGGTGGAACGGGTGAAGCGGCCGCACGCCGAATCCACACCCTGCACGTAGCACTGGTTGAGGATGTCGGTGGCCGACTCGCCGACGATGGCGTTGTCGATGCGGATCTTCCACCAGTCCAGGCTGACATCCAGACCCTGCACGAATTCCGGGCTGTAGACCAGTCCGACGGTCCAGGTCTTGGCGGTTTCCGGCTTCAGTTCCGGGTTGGAACCGGAGTTGAAATCGGAGGTGGCCTGCTGGCCCGGGCGGTTGGCAAGGTTGCCGTCCGAACCGGTCTGTTGACGGAAGTTGGCCGGTACGTTCAGCGCCTGGCAGCGTGCTGCCACGGTCGGGCTGCTGGCGGCGATGCCGAACTTCGTATCGCATGGATCGGTGAACGAATCGCGGCTGGACACCGCGCCACCGTAGAGATCGTCCACGGTGGGTGCACGGAAGCCGGTGCCGTAGGTGGCGCGCACCAGCAGGCTGTCGATCGGCTTCCACTTCAGGCCGAACTTGCTGTTGGTGGTCGAACCGAAGGTGTTGTAGTCGGTGTAGCGACCGGCCAGGTCCAGCGACAGCTCACGGGCGAAGGCCATGTCAGCCAACAGCGGTACCTGCATTTCCAGGTAGACCTCGTTGAGCGAGTAATCGCCACGGGTCGGCTGGCCGGTGGTACCGGCGATCTGGCCCTTCTGCACCATCAGGTCCGGGGTGTAGCTGGCTTCTTCGCTGCGGTGCTCGAAGCCCATCGCGCCCATGATGTCGCCGGCCGGCAGGGTGAACAGCGAGCCGGAGATGTTGGCGCTGGCGACCTTGGTGGTGCTGCGCATCTTGTCGACGAAGCGGGTGAACAGGTAGTCCTGCACATCCTGGTTGCCCAGCGAGCCCGGGCCGGTGTAGCCCATCGGCGCAGCCGGATTCCACGGCACGCAGCCAGCGATCACCGCACCCGGCGTACCGCAGCGGGCAACGTCGCCGTCCATGAAGGACGGGCCGACGGCCAGGTTGACGTGCGGCTGGTACATGCTGCCGGTGCCGACGCGCTCGCCTTCATTACGGTTGTACATGTAGCTGACGTTCCAGTCCCAGTAACGCGAACCGGTTTCGAAGCTGCCTTCCAGGCCGAGGCTGGCACGCTTGGTTTCCAGCGTGTTCTCGGTACCGCGCGGCAGCTCTTCGGTGCGGTGCGAGAACAGCACGTCCTGGCCCCACTTGTTGAAGGTGCTGTCCTTGGACAGCGCAGCGCGGGTGCCGTTGCGCGACTGCGCAGCCGAGACCGAGTACGGGTAGCCGGCCAGGTGCTTGGTCGACTCGCGCTTGCTGTACAGCGCGTCGGCGACGATGCGCAGGTTGTCGGTGATCGAGAAGCCGCCGTTGGCGAACACCGAGGTGCGCTCCAGGCCGCTCAGCAGGCTCATGTTGGTCTTGGCGTTGGCGCCGTCGGCCGGGTTGGGCGTGTGGAAGTTGCCAGCGCTGCTCGGGTCGCCGCCCGGGCCAACGGTCAGCGGCTTGCCACCGACGGTGACGGTGCCCCACTGGGTGGTCGGGCTCAGCGCGTCGACGTCGTCGGCGTGGCGCGGGCCACCCGGGTAACGGCTGAACTCGCGTGCCTCGCCGAGGATTTCGTCTTCCTTGGTGCGCTCGGCGCCGACGCTGAACCAGCCGCGGTCGAAGGTCTTGCCGAAGGTGGCGCTGTAGGAGCGCTTCTGGCCGTCGCCTTCACCGTACTGGCCGACATAGACGCTGGCTTCGCCACCGTCGAAGTTCTTGCGGGTGATGATGTTGACCACGCCGGCGATGGCGTCCGAGCCGTACAGCGCCGAAGCGCCGTCGGTCAGCACTTCCACGCGCTCGACGATGGCGGACGGAATCGAGGCCAGGTCGGAGTAACCGCCGGCGCTGACGCCCATGCGGCGGCCGTCGATCAGCACCAGGCTGCGTTCCGGGCCGAGGTTGCGCAGGCTGACATACATACCGCCGAAATCGCGCGAAGAGCTCAGCGAGGACGAACGGCTCAGGCTCGGAGCGCCGGCTGCAGTGACGTCCTGCAGGATGTCGGCAACGTTGACGTAGCCCTTCTTCTCGATGTCGGCGCGGTTGAGTGCCACCACCGGCTGCGCGGTCTCGACACTGGCCTGGCGGATGCGCGAGCCTGTGATCTCGATGCGGTCGAGGTTGGTGGGGGTATCACCGGCTTCCTGTGCGAAAGCGGGCGTGGTGCTACTGGCGGCCAGCGCGATGACGATCGCGTTGCGCAGCGGGGTGGTCTTCAGGGACATCCGTGAAATCTCGTGTTTCAGAAAAAACATGCGTCCGTTCTATGGACGCGTGGGGTGCTGCAAACCAACGTGGGGGCCGGATTCTAGAGTGTTTTCATCGGAAACTGTTTGTCCGCGCGCGCTGTAACGCCGCGAAAATGAATCGCAACCAACAATCCACAGGTGCACTGTGCGCAACGTCACGCGCGTTGTGTCTGCGATGGGCAGAGGCATCGATAGCGGCGGTGATTGCGCAATCTGTAGCGATGCGGGTGCGCATGCCTTCATCCACGCATGGCGTGGATCTACTGGATCCCGCACGCGCCACATCGGTAGATCCACGCCATGCGTGGATAGGCATTAGTAGATCCACGCCATGCGTGGATAGCCGCGCAGTAGATCCACGCCACGCGTGGGATGGCGCGCAGAACGAAAAAGGGACGGAGCCTTCGCTCCGTCCCTGCGCAATGCTCATTCAATCAATGCCTGGTGCTCAGGTCTCGCGCAGCGCCGTGGTGATCGGCAGCCGCGCGGCGCGCAGTGCCGGGAACAATCCACCGACCAGGCCGATACCCAGCGCCCACTTCAGTCCACTCCACAGCAGTTCCGGCGATACATGGAACTTGAACACCACCGCGCTGAAATTGCTGCCGATGGTGGACACGCTGTAACCGTTGAACAGCAGCCATGCCACTGCACAGCCAAGCAATCCGCCGAGCAGCGCCAGCAGCATGGTTTCCAGCATCACCGCAGTCACCACCGGCAGGCCACGGAAACCGATCGCACGCATCGTGGCGATCTCGCGCGCGCGCGTGGCCACGGCGGCATACATGGTGTTGAGCGCGCCGAACACGGCGCCCACTGCCATGATGGTGCCGATCACCTTGCCGAGGATGTCGATCAGCTTGGTCAAGCCGCCACCCTGCTTGCTGTAGTAGACGCGGGTGGTTTCCACGTCCAGCTTCAGGCGCGGATCGGCGGCGACGGCGGCCTTGAACTGCTCGAAGCCGGCCTTGCCATCGGTGCGCACGCTGATCGACTGCCAGGCACTGCGCTGATAGGTGGTGGCCAGCGTATCGGCGTCGGTCCACAGTTCCGAATCATGCGCATCGCCGGTGGCGAACACACCTACGACCGTCCAGGTCTGGTTGCCCAGGGTGAGTGTTTTGCCAACGTCCATGTCGCGGAACTGGCTCTTGGCACCCTGGCCGACCACGATCTCGCGCAGGCCGGCGGCGAACCGGCGGCCCTCGACGATCTTGACCTTGTCATGCACGGCCCACGCCTGCGGGCCGACACCGCGGAACTGTGCGTTGACGTCGGTGCCATCGGCCTTGGACACCAGGTTGACCACCTGCGAGAGCTCCGGCGACAGCAGCGGCCGCCCCTGTGCATCGCGGCTGATGCCGGGCAGGGTGGACAGCGTGGGCACCTGTTCGCGGGTGATGACCGAGTTGGTCTCGGCTTGCGAGCCGCCGCGCAGCACGATCGCGGTGGTGTCATCGCCGGTGTTGTTGAGCGTGGCCTGGAAGCCTTCGCCCATCGCCAGCATCGCCACCAGCACGCCGACCACGCCGGCGATGCCGACCACGATCACCGAGGAGGCACCCCAGCGCTGCGGCAGGCTGGCAATGCCGATGCGGGTGGCGGCCAGCGCCAGCCTGCCACTGCGGGTGAGCGCCAGCCACAGCCCCACCAGCACCGCGATGGCCAGCACGCCGATCCAAGGCAGGCCGATCCACACCGCCAGGCCGACGGCCAGCAACAGCACGGTCACCGCGTTTCCCAGCCACTTCTTGAGCTTGTTCATGTCGGTGTCCTCTTCAGCGGCCGGCGAGCGCGTCGACGATCTTCAGGCGCTTGGCGCGCAGTGCGGGCAGCAGCCCGACCACGATGCCGATCACCACGATCAGGACGATGCCCACCAGCCAGGTCGGCGTCGGTACGTGCGGCGGCAGCATGCCCATGCTCTTGGGGCTGATGGCCGGCAGGATCAGTGCCGCCAGGCCCATGCCGATCAGTCCGCCGAGGCCGATCAGCAGTACCGATTCGACCATCACCAGGGTCAGCACCGTGCTGTCCTTGAAGCCCAGCGTCTTCAGCGTCGCCAGTTCCGGAACGCGCTCGCGCACCGCCTGGGCCATGGTGTTGCCGGTCAACAGCAGCAGGGTGAAGAACACCGCGCCCATGATCGAGGTGACGATCATGCCGATGTCGGCGAACTGCTTGACGAAGGCCTGCTGGAACGCGGACTCGGTCTGGGTCTTGGTTTCGTGGTCGGAGTTGGCCGAGATCGCATCGATGGCCTGCGCCACCCGCGACGACTGCTCCGGGTTGTCCAGCGTCACCGTGTACCAGCTCACCTGGTTCTTGATGTAGTCGTTGGATTCATCGAAGTACTTCCAGTTCATCATCAACTGGCGTTCTTCGTTGGCCGCCAATGCACGATCCTTCGAGCGGTAGATACCCTTCAGTTCCAGCGGCCAGTCGTTGCTGCCGCCACGCGGGAAGATGGTGGCCTGCAGCGGGATGGTGTCGCCGACCTTCCAGCCGAACTGCTTGGCCAGCGTCTCGCCGACGATCGCGCCGGTACGGGTCTGCTGCCAGTCCTGCAGCTGCGCCGGGTCGATCTGCAGCTCGCGGTAGACATCGAAGTAGTTCGGCGCCACCGAGAAGTTGGGGAAGAAGTTCTTCGGGTCCTGGTAAATGCCGCCGAACCACATGCCGTAGGTGACATCGCGCACGCCGCTGACCTGGCGGATCTGCGTTTCCAGGCGGATCGGCAGCGACTGGGTGATCGACAGGCGCGAGGCCACCACCAACCGGTTGGCACCTTCCACACTGCCGCCGGACGAGAACGCCACGCGTACCGAGTCGAGCATGCCGAACAGCAGGAACGCGGCCACCACCGACAGCAGGGTCAACAGGGTGCGGGTGCGGCTGCGGAACAGCTGCGCCCACACCAACGAGAAGTATTTCATCGCTGTGGCCTCCGTCAGTGGGCCAGCGGGGCGTCGGCCAGCTCGCCCTTGTCCAGGTGCACCGTATGGGTGGCGTACTCGGCGGCCTTCGGATCATGGGTGACCATGATGATGGTCTTGCCATGTTCGCGGTTGAGCTGCTGCAGCAGGCCCAGGATTTCTTCGGCGGACTGGCGGTCGAGATCGCCGGTCGGTTCGTCGCAGATCAGGAACGTCGGGTCGGAGACGATCGCGCGGGCAATTGCCACGCGCTGCTGCTGGCCGCCGGACAGTTCGTTGGGGCGATGGCTGCGGCGGTCGGCCAGGCCGACCAGGGTCAGCGCGATCTCCGCGTTGCGCTTGCGCTGCGCCGCGCTGAGGTGGGTCAGCAGCAGCGGCAGTTCCACGTTCTTCTGCGCGGTCAGCATCGGCATCAGGTTGTAGAACTGGAACACGAAGCCGACATGATGGCTGCGCCACGTCGACAGCTGGCCGCCGCTCATCTGGTCGATGCGCTCGCCTTCGATGCTGATCTCGCCGCCGGTGGGGTTGTCCAGGCCGCCGATCAGGTTGAGCAGGGTGGTCTTGCCGGAACCGGACGGGCCCATCAGCGCGACGAAATCGCCGCTGGCGATATCCAGGTCGATGCCGTGCAGCACCTGCACTTTCTCGGGGCCACGCTGGTAGGTCTTGGTGATGTTGCGCAGTGAAACCAGGGTCGACATGGGTGGTTCTCCACGAAAGGCGGGAAACGGGGAAGCGCACCGGCGGAGGCCGCGGGCGTGCATCGAGCGGTACTGCCGGCGGCGCCCGTGGGCGCCAGACCGTTACTGCGCTTGCTTCTGCTTGACCTTGGTGCCATCGCGCAGGGTGTCCGGCGGATTGACCACCACCGACTCCCCCGCGCTCACGCCCTTGAGGATCTGGCGGTCCTTGCCCATCGCCTGACCGGCCTCGACGGCGCGCTGCTGCACGCGGTTCTCGTCGCCCAGCACGAAAGCCACGGAGGCGCCCTCGCGCTGGACCACTGCACCGCCTGGCACGCGAACGCCCTGCGGTTTGCTGGCCGCCTGCGGCTGCGCCTGTTCCAGGAAGCTGACCCGCACGCCCATCTCCGGCACGATGCGCGGGTCTTTCACCTTCAGTGCCACCCGCACCTTTACCGTGGCCTTGCCGCGATCAGCGGTGGGAATGATGGCAATCACCTCGGCCGGGATCTTCCAGTCCGGGTAGGCGTTGAGCGTGGCTTCCACCGGCATCTTCGGCTGCACGCGGCCGATGAAGGCTTCGCCGACCTCGACTTCGATCTCCAGCGATTCCATGTCGACGATGGTGCCGATGCCGGTACGGGTGAAGCCACCGCCGGCCGACAGCGGCGAGACGATTTCACCGGGCTGTGCTGCCTTGGCGGTGACCACGCCGGAGAACGGCGCGCGCACGATGTTGTTGTCTACGCCGAGGTCGGCGATGGACAGCTGGTCGTTGGCCACCTTGACGTTGCGCCGTGCGGTTTCCAGCTGCGCACGCAGGCTGTCACGCTGGGCCACGGCCTGGTCGTACTGCGAACGCGAGACCAGCTGCTGGCCGACCAGCGCCTGCAGGCGGCTGGCCTCGGCGGCGGCCTGCTTCTGCTGGGCTTCCAGGCCGACCACCTGGCTGCGTGCGGCCTGCAGCTGCGAGGCATACAGGCTGCGCTGCGCGTCGGCGTCGATCGGGTCCAGGGTGGCCATGACCTGCCCCTGTTCCACCCGCATGCCTTCCTCGATCATCACCTCGCGCACCTTGCCGGTGATCTTGGCCGACACCGTGGCCATGCGCCGGGCGACCACGTAGCCGCTGGCATCGAGCACCGAGCTGCTGGCGCTGCCCTGCTGGATGGCCACCGCCGGCGCGGTGTCCACTTCCACGGTGGGCGCGCGGCCGAACAGTGCGAACGCACCGCCGGCCAGCAGCACGATGATCACGGCCACGGCGATCCACAGCCAGCGGCGGCCACCACTGCCGCCACTGGAGGCGGGCGGCGGTGACTTGCGGTCTATACGGAGTTCCTTCAACAGCTCGGCAGAAGCGTTCATTCGTTCCATCACAGGCGTTCGGGCGGGTGTGACCGGAAGGGCAGCAGCGGCGGTTCCGGCGGTGGAGCGTGCGGCACAGCATGAAGGCAGGTGCATCGGCGATGGCAGTGACAGCTGTCATCCGATGTCATTGACGGCGGCAACTGCGAAATGTGACCACGGCGGCACAGGATGGCAACGTCCCCGCTACCGATACCGCCCATGGATCCGATCGCTCCGTCGCTGGCCCGCCTGCAGCAGGTGCAGGTGCGTTACCGCGACCATACCGCCCTGCACGGCATCGACCTGCGGGTCCGCGCTGGCCAGGTACTGGCCTTGCTGGGCCGCAACGGTGCCGGCAAGAGTACCGCGATCAGCGTGCTGTTGGGCCTGCGTCGCGCCGACGGCGGCCAGGTCGAGCTGCTGGGCGGCGATCCGCAGCAACGCGATCATCGGCTCGGCCTCGGCGTGATGCTGCAGAGCACCAGCCTGCCGCCGATGCTGCAGGTGAATGAACTGGTGGCGCAGGCCAGCGCCTGCTATCCGGATCCATTGCCGCTGGGCGACGTACTGCAGCGTGTGGGCCTGCAGGACCTGGCCCGGCGTCGCTATGGCCAGCTGTCCGGCGGGCAGCAGCGCTGCGTGCAGTTCGCCATTGCCATCTGCGGCCGCCCGCGCGTGCTGTTCCTCGATGAACCCACCACCGGCCTGGACATCCAGGCGCGGCAGGCGATGTGGCAGGCGATCCGGCAGCTGGTGGCCGAAGGCTGCGGTGTGCTGCTGACCACCCACTACCTGGAAGAAGCCGAGGCGTTGGCGCAACGGGTGGTGGTGCTGGAGCAGGGCAGGGTAGTGGCCGATGCGCCGCTGTCCGAACTGCGCCTGGCCGACCGGCCGCGACGCATCCGCTGCCGCAGCACGCTGGCCGCCGATGAGGTGCAGCATTGGCCCGGCGTACAGCAGGTACAGCGCGATGGTGAACATCTGCAGGTGCTGGCCAGCCCGGCCGAGCCGGTGGTGGCCCGCCTGCTCGCCGCCGATGCGCAGCTGCGTGAACTGGAAGTACAGGGCGCGGCACTGGCCGACGCCTTCCTCGACCTGACCCGGGAGGCAGCATGAACACGTTGACCCGTATCACCGGCGCCGGTGCAGCGCCTTCCGCCTGGTGGCGTGCGCTGTGTCCCTATCGCGCAGAACTGCTGGCCGAGCTGCGTCGCGCCTGGCGCTCGCCGTCGTTCGTGCTGCCCTCGCTGTTGTTCCCGGTGCTGTTCTACCTGTTGTTCGGCGTACTGCTGGGCCGTGGCCACGCGCCGGTCTATCTACTGGCCACTTATTGTGTGTTCGGCGCGATGGCGCCCTCGCTGTTTGGCTTTGGCGTGCAGTTGGCACTGGACCGCGAAGGCGGCCTGCTGACCCTCAAGCGCGCCCTGCCGCTGCCTGCAGCGGCGCCGCTGTTGGCGCGGTTGGCAATGGCCATGCTGTTCGCGGTGCTGATCGCCGCGATGCTGATGGCGGTGGCGTGCCTCTTCGGTGGCGTGCAGCTGCAGGCGGTGCAGGTGCTGCAGCTGCTGGCCGTGGCCGCGTTTGCGGCATTGCCGCTGGGGTCGATCGGCCTGCTGATCGGCAGCCATGTCGGCGCCAGCGCGGCACCGGCCATCGTCAACCTGGTCTACCTGCCGCTGGCCCTGTTGTCGGGGCTGTGGCTGCCGTTGTCGGCGTTGCCGACGGTGTTCTCGACGATGGCGCCGCTGTGGCCGACCTGGCACCTGGCGCAGCTGGCCCTGCCCATTCTTGGCCAGCCGGCACGTGGCGGTGCCGTTGGCCATCTGCTGGTGTTGCTGGGTGTGAGTGCAGTTGCACTGCTGCTGGCGCGTCGCCGCCTGCGCCGGGTCGGCTGAACTGGCATGATCGGCAGCGATCGTCCCCGCCTGGAATCTTCCGTGCCACCGAGCTGGCTTGCGTCCCTGCTGCGCCCCGCACCGGATTCGGCGGTGGCCGACAACCTGCGCCGTGGCAAGCCGGTGTGGGCCGATGCGATCCACCTGCTGTGGACGGTATGGGTGTTCATGACCCCGGTGTTCAGTGGCGGCTACACCCTGCGTTGGGTACTGCTTACGCTGGGCAGCTATCCGCTGTTCCTGCTGCTGTATGTGCGCCTGTTGTTGTCGCCGCGCCACCACGCGCCACGCTATGCGCTGGCGATGGTCGCCTTGGCCACGCTGCTGGTGCCCTGGTACCCCTCCGGCATCAGTTATTTCATCTTCGGCTGCGTGATGCTGCGCGTCTGCGGGCGTGGCAGCTGGTGGCTGTACCTGCTGCAGCTGGCAGCCCTGAACGCGGTGTTCTGCACGGTGGCCATGCTGTCGCACTATCCGTGGCAGAGCCTGGTCTGGATACCGGCTGTGTCCTTCATCATCGGCATGGTGGTGAACGTGGAAGCAGTTAACAAGGACAAGGACGCGGCCCTGCAGTTGTCGCAGGAGGAAGTGCGGCGCCTGGCCGCCACCGCCGAGCGTGAGCGTATCGGCCGCGACCTGCACGACCTGCTGGGCCACACCCTGTCGCTGATCACGCTGAAACTGGAACTGGCGCGCAAGCTGCATGATCGTGGCGATGCGCGTGCACGGCAGGAAATCGGCGAAGCCGAAGACATCGCGCGCGAGGCGCTGGCACAGGTGCGCAGTGCGGTCACCGGCATCCGTGCCAGTGACCTGGCGGGTGAACTGGCCTCGGCACGGCTGCTGCTGGAATGCCAGCAGGTGCATCTGCAGTACGTCGTACCGCCGCCGATGCCGGTGGATGTGGAACGTGGATTGGCTTTGGTGCTGCGCGAGGCGGCCACCAACATCGCGCGGCACGCACAGGCCACGCAGGCATGGGTGGACTTCATGATGGAAGGACGACAGTTGGCGATGCAGATCCGCGATGACGGCCGGGGCGGCGTGCAGGCCGAAGGCAATGGGCTGTGTGGCATGCGCGAGCGCGTGGTGGCACTCGGTGGCCAATTGGCGGTGCAGTCGGCGCGTGGCGAAGGCACGGTGCTGACCGTGCGCGTGCCCCTGGCGGCAGCGACATCACCGCTGTCATCGGCCGTACCACGGGTACAGGGCGGTGTCGCATGATCCGCATCGTATTGGCCGAAGACCAGGCGATGGTGCGTGGTGCGCTGTCGGCGTTGCTGGGCCTGGAGGCGGATATCGAGGTACTTGGCAGTGCCGCCGACGGCGAGGCCGCCTGGCGCATGCTGCAGCAGCTGCAGCCGGACATCCTGGTCACCGACATTGAAATGCCCGGGCTGAGCGGGCTGGAGCTGGCCCAGCGCATCGCCCGCCATGAACTGCCGATCAAGGTGGTGATCGTGACCACCTTCGCCCGCGCCGGTTTCCTGCGCCGCGCATTGGAAGCGGGCGTGCTGGGCTATCTGTTGAAGGATGCACCGGCCGAGAACCTGGCCGAGGCACTGCGCAAGGTGAAGCAGGGCATCCGCGCGATCGACCCGCAGTTGGCGCTGGATGCGTGGTCGCAGGCCGATCCGCTGACCGACCGCGAGCGCCGCGTGCTGCGCCTGGCGGGCGAGGGTCGCACCGCCAGCGAGATCGCCGAGCAGCTGGGGCTGTCGCACGGCACAGTGCGCAATTACCTGTCCGAATGCATCGGCAAGCTGGGTGTGGCCAACAGGATCGAGGCGTATCGGCTGGCGCGGCAGAAGGGGTGGTTGTAGGGGATCATTTCCGCGACCGCGGGGAGGTGTCACTTTCTTTGCTCGTGCAAAGAAAGTAACCAAAGAAACACGCCGCCGAACACGAGCCGGTGCCGCGCACCGGTGCCCTGTGCTCCTCGGTCCGTCGAGGGACGGCGCGGGAACTCGCTGCGCTCAGACACCCGCGCCTCTTCGCCCTCGCCGGACCTGCGGTGCTCGGCTCGTTCAAGGCGGACCCAACTTCAAGAGCAACAGCTGCACCCAGTAGATCCACGCCATGCGTGGATGCTTTTGCCTTTGATCTTGACCTTCCAGCCCGCCTTTCAGCGAGCCGAGAAGCGCAGGGCACCAGTGCGTAGCGCCGGCTCGCGACCTGGCGGCGTGTTTCTTTGGTTACTTTCTTGATGGCGCACATCCATGGGCGCCACCCTACGGGCCGGCTACGCCGTTCCGCGCTGCTCCTGCAGCGCGGTGTACGAGCAAAGAAAGTGACACCCCCCCGCAGTCGCGGGAAAGGGCAACCGGGACCCCCCGGCCAACCCAGTCAATCCTTCCCGCGTGCCATCGCCTGGAACACGCCATCACGCCGCACCCATAGATGGAACAGCGCCGCACCCACGTGCATCAGTACCGTGGCGAACAGCACATAGGCCAGCAAACTATGCGCATTGCGCAGCGCGGCGTACAGCGCTGGAGTGTGCGGCACGATCGGTGGCAGGTGCAGGCCGCCGCCCAGCACGATCGGGTAGCCGCCGGCCGACAGCATCGCCCAGCCGATCAGCGGCATCGCCAGCATCAACGCGTACAGCATCCAGTGCGAAGCCTTCGCCGCCAGCACCTGCCACGCGGGAAGATCCGCTGGCAGCGGTGGTGGACGGTGCCGCAGGCGGTTGTACAGGCGCAGCACCACCAGCAACAGGATGGCGATGCCCAGGGGCCGGTGCAGGTCGATCAGCATCGGCCGCAGGTGCAGCGAGGCGACCATGGTCACGCCGATGAACAGCATGGCGATGATCATCAGCGCCATGGACCAGTGCAGCACCCGGGCGAGCAGGTTGAAGTGGCCGTTGCCGGTGTTCATTGCGCAGCCTCCTTCGGTTGCTCGACGTTGCCGCTGGCGCGCTCGCGTTCGCGGCGGTTGAACGACTGCGAGTACACCGCAGAGCGTGCCGCCAGGATCGGGTCATCACTGCCGCGCACGCCGCTGGGCACGATCAGCGGATCGAAGTTGAGCTGGCCGCAGGCACCTTCTTCCTGCGACTGCATGCGGTCGAGGCTGAGCACACCGGCCACCACCTGATCGCGCGATTCCGGCCACGGCACCGAGGGGTCATCGATGGCATCGCCGGGCGCAGCCAGGCTGACCACCAGGTTCCAGCGCACCGGCCCGGTGGCCAGGCGCTGCTGCAGTTCCTGGCTGAGGAAATCGACGTTGGCCTGCTTGCGTGCGTCCGCATCCATCTCCACCAGCGGCGCCTGCGGCTGCCAGCGCCAGCGCACCGCGCGCTTCTGCCCCTGCGCATTGGTGAACCAGAAGCTGTTGACGCTGTTGAAGGTGGTGTTGGCCCAGCTGCTGGTCCACGGTGCGCTCTTGGCCCACTGCTGGAAGGCCTGCGCGCTGGGATACTTCGCCAGCACGGCGGCCATCTTCTGCGGGTCGGGCTTGCCGGTGGCCGGGTCCGGAATCTGCGCGCGGGTCTGCTCGTAGAAGGCTTCGGAAGTGGGCACGGCGAAGAACGGGAAGCTGTTCATCGCCATCCGCCATTCCTGGCCGTCATCGCCGACCAGCTGCACGGCGATGCTGCGCACGCGTGCGGTGTTGTCGGCGCCGTAGGGGTCACCGCCGCCGATCGACAGGCGGCCCATCACCGGCACGCGCGCCTGCGAGAACACCCGCGCACTGGACAGTGTTGGCGCCTGCGCGCTGGGTTCGAACCAGCCGCTCACGCACACACCTTTGCTGTGCGCGCGGCGGAAGCCGGGATGCGCGGGGCCGGTGGCCTCGATGGTATCGGTGAAGCGCTGAGCGGTCAGTCGGTCGCGGCCGATCCAACCGGCCAACCAGGCAAAAGCGAGGGCGACGATGCCCAGGATCAGCGCGATCAGGGCGATCCAGGGCAGCGGCGAATGCTTGCGCGGTGACTGCGGCCCTTGGCCGGCGCGGGTGTAGCGGAAGAGCGACATGGTCGGAGTCCTGCCTTCACGGACGTGTGGGTGGGCGACCACCACATCCTCGCAGAACCCGGCCGAGGCCGAAATTCAATTTTTCGTCAGATTTGCCGGGTGATGCGGTGCCGACCAAGGTCGGCACCCACCGGCATTGCGGATCAGCACCCGCACCGGCATCGATAGCGCCGGGCCATGCCCGGCGGCTGCATCAGGCGTAACGCGCTTTCAGCATCGCCCAGGCCGAACGCAGGGCCAGGGCTTCGCCACCGGCCGGGCGGCCCGGGCGCTCGCCATCGTTCCAGGCATACACGTCCAGATGTGCCCAGCGCTGGCCATCTTCCAGGAAGCGTTCCAGGTACAGCGCGGCGGTCACCGAGCCGGCCATGCGCGAACCGGCGTTGGCCAGGTCGGCGATGCCGCTGCTCAGGTAACGCAGGTACGGGCGCCACAGCGGCATGCGCCACACCGGGTCGCGGGTGGCGTCGCCAGCCTGCAGCCACTGCTGGGCAACCGTGTCATCGTTGCTGAACAGCGCCGGCAGATCCGGGCCCAGCGCGATGCGTGCGGCGCCGGTCAGGGTGGCGAAATCCAGCACCAGGTCCGGCTTCTGCTCACCGGCGAAGGTCAGCGCATCGCACAGGATCACCCGGCCTTCGGCGTCGGTGTTGTCGATCTCCACGCTCAGGCCCTTGCGGGTGGCGATCACTTCGCCCGGACGGAAGGCATCCGGACCGATCGCATTTTCCACCGCCGGAACCAGCAGGGTCAGGCGCACCGGCAACTGCTGGGCCATCACCAGCCCGGCCAGTGCCAGCGCGTGTGCGGCGCCGCCCATGTCCTTCTTCATGTTGCGCATGCCATCGGCCGGCTTGATGTCCAGGCCGCCGGTATCGAAGCACACGCCCTTGCCGACCAGCGCCAGCGCCGGGTCGGACGCCTTGCCCCAGCGCAGCACGATCAGGCGCGGCGCGCGGTGCGAGGCACGGCCCACCGCATGGATGGCCGGGAAGTTCTGCGCCAGCAGTTCGTCGCCGGCGATGGTTTCAACCTGCGCGCCATGCGCTTCAGCCAGGGCACGTGCGGCGTCTTCCAGCTGCTGCGGGCCCATGTCTTCGGTCGGCGTATTGACCCAGTCACGCACGCGCAGGCTGGCGGCGATCAGGTCGGCCACCTCGCCGGTCGGTGCGGCAACCAGCTGGGCCGGCGTGCGGTTGCGCTTGCGGTAGCGGTCGAAGCGGTAGCTGCCCAAGCCCCAGCCCAGCTGCAGCAGCGCCTGTTCGGCGGCCGGCAGTTCGCTGGCCAGCTGCCACACGCTGCCTTCCGGCAGGGCATGCGGTGCATGGGCGTAGCTGTAGGCATCGCCGCGATCGCCGACACCGATCACCGCGCCCGCCAGGCCATCGGCGCCGGGCAGCAGCGCAACCGAATGCGCGCCGGCAGTGAAGCCCTGCGACTTCAACCACGCCTGGGTCGCAGCGGACTGGCTGTTTTTCCACGCCTCGAACTGGCTGCGGTCCAGCACGTGCAACGGCAGCGCGGTGGTGGTGTCGGCGGTGAAACCAGTGATCTCGCTCATGCGTCAGGTACTCCGGGATTCGTCAGCGTCGGCGGCGTCGAGGTTGGCATCGAGCCAATCGGCCAGGCCGGTGAGGGTGTCGAACTGCAGGTCAGGCTGCAGCTGCGGATGGTTCCAGGTGGCCGCTTCGCGGTTGATCCAGCAGCCGCGCAGGCCGGCAGCCATCGCGCCGGCCACGTCCATCTCGACGTGGTCGCCCACGTGCAGCACCTGCGCCGGGGCGATGCCCAAGCGGTCGCAGGCAGCGTGGAAAATGCTTGCTTCGGGCTTGGCCGCGCCATGCTCGCGCGCGCCCAGCTGGAAGCTGAAGTGATGGGCCAGGCCGATCCGTTCCAGGTCGGCGTTGCCGTTGCTCAACGCGGCCACCGGCACCCGCGCGGCGATCCGCGCCAGAGCGTCGAGTGCATCCGGGTAGCACTCCACCTGGTTGCGCGCGGCATAGAACACTTCGTATGCCGGTTCCAGAAGCTCCAGGCTGGCGCCACTGTTTTCCAGCGCCTCCTGGATCGTCAGCCGGCGCAGCGCGCTCAGGTCGAAATGCAGGTGGGGGTTGTCGCGGAACGAGCGCTCGCGCAGTTCGCGCATGGCTGCCACCGGATACATCGCGGCGGTGGCGGGACTGTGTGCACGCATCCAATCGAACAGGACCTGGTCGATGCGGGCGCCGATCGGAGCGAACGGCCACAGCGTATCGTCGAGGTCGAGGGTGATGGCAAGGACAGGGAATTTCACCCCGCCATTCTACGCCTGCCCGCGCGCGCTTTCATGCGCGCGACGGGCAGGGGCGCTGCAGGGTGCGTCAGCGCAGGTCGTAGGAGCAGCCGATGGTGGTCTGGCCGTCGAACCGCTGCACATACAGGTTGTGCCGGCCCACTTCCCGCGTGTAGCCGCCTGCCACCGGGTCGGACAGTTTCGCCAGTGCCGCGATCTGTTCGACGCTGGCGGTGCTGACGTACGCGGTGAAATTGTCGACGCCATCCTCGCCGCTGTCGCCGTCGTATGCCTGCAGGCGGTTCACTGGCTGGTCCAGCACCATCAGCGGCGTGGTCAACAGGAACTCACCGCTGGACTCCCCGTTTTCCGCCGCAGCGGCGGCGCCAGCAACTGGGCGATCGTTTCGAACTGCTTGGGGGTGAGGTGGCGCTGGCAGGTGACCGCTTCGACCAGCTGGGCACGCGCCTGCTCGACTGCCGGCGGCGTCGCGGCGAAAGCTGGGTTGGCAAGGCAGGCCAGGGCGAGGCAGCGTGTGGCGAACGAGGTCATCCGAACGGTTCCACCCGAAAAAAGGGCGGGTATTCTGCCAGTTCTGCCCTTGTTTCCAGCCCTGCCATCGGCGCGATCATCGCCGTGGCCGGCTCACTCCAGCAAGCGCGCCCAGCCCTGCATGCCCTCCAGCCGCGCCAGCACCAGCTTGATGCAGACCAGCAGCGGCACCGCCAGCAGCAGGCCGATCATGCCCCAGGCCCAGCCGAACACCATCAACGCCAGGATCAGCACCAGCGGCGACAGTTTCATCTGCCGGCCAAGCACGATCGGCGTCACCAGCTGCCCTTCCAGGGTATGCAGGGTCAGGTAGGCGGCCGCAGGCAGCAGCGCCTGCAGCGGGTCGCGGAACTCGACGAAGCCCATCAGCAGCATCAATGCCACGCCGAGCAGCGGGCCGACATAGGGCGCGAAATTCAGCAGCGCCGCCACGGTGCCCCACAGCAGGGCTTCCTGCAGGCCGATGCCGAGCAGCATCAGTACGCCGGCCAACAGCAGACCGACCACGGTGTTGATCACGCTGATGGTCAATACGTAGCGCGATACCTCATGCTCGATCGAGCGCAGGATGTCGCTGGTGAATCGCTGCTGCTGCCGGTTCGGGAACAGGGCGATCGCCGCGCGCTGCAGGCTCTGGCCGTAGATCATGAAGAACAATGTCAGCAACACCACGGCCAGCACCGAGGCGGCCAGTCGCGGCGCGCGCGTGAGCATGCGGTACGGATCGTCCAGCTGGGTGCGGATCACCTGCACCTTGCGGTTGCCGTCGCCACCGGCCACGCGCGCGAAATTCTCCGCCGCCTGGTTCGCCTGCTGTACCGGCTTGGTCAGGTCCTGCACCTGGCGAGCGACCTTGCGCAGCTGCTGCGGTGCTTCCTGTGCCCAGTCCATCGCCGGGCCGATCAGCTGCACCGCCAAGGCGCCGGTCACGCCAAGGCCGGCGCCCAGCACCAGAAGGGCGCCGAGCGCGCGCGGAATCCACAGCTTCTGCAGCAGCCGCAGGATCGGGTTGCCGACCAGGGCGAAGAACATCGCCAGCAGTACCGGCAGGATGATGTCCTGCGCCGCCCACAGGGTGAACGCCACGGCCAGGGTCGCCAGTATCACCAGCGACATGGGGCCACGTGGGCGGGAGGCGGGAGGCAGCGGCGCGGGGGCGTCCGGCGCAGGCGACGACGGGGACAACAGGGACTCGCTCATCGACGCACCGACCGGGAAAAGAAGCCCATTATCGGCCCGCCGCGATCAACGCGGCGGGTAAGGATCATCAACGTTCGGACATCTCGGTGGCCGCTTCGGCCGGCCGCGGCCCACGCAGCTCGGTGTCGGTATCGGCCGCGGCCTGTGCTGCCGGTCGTGCAGCGGCGGCTGCGGGCGGCTGCTGCTGGGCGGCATCATCTGCCTGGTCGGCGGCATCGTCTGCGGTTTCCGCTGCCTGCGCCGCCACCACGGTGGCAAACGCGGCCTGCGCGCTGGCGAACAGGCTGGACACCGAACCCACCATCTGCAGCCAACGCGCACCGTTGACCTTGCCCGGAACCTCCAGCTTGCCGGCGATGAAACCGCCGGCCAGACCGACCACCACGATGCGCAGTGGCGACCAGCCCTGTCGCCAGACCTGGCTGAGCACGCCCCAGTTGCCCTGGGTTTCGCCGATGCGCACGGCCATCACCTGTTCGCAGCGCTTCACCCGCCGCTGCAGTGCACCGAACTTCATGGCTTGCCCTCCGGAATCTGCACGCCGGCATCGGGATCATCATCGGTGGGCTCATCGAACAGGCCCAACCGGGACAACTGGCGCCGGGTGGCGTGCATGCCGGTGTGGTGGAAGAAGTACGAAACCCGCCAGATCGCATAGCCGGTGACGGCCAGGCTCAGCAATGAAGTAATCAGCAGCGCCTGCAGCCAGCTCAGGCCGAAGCTCTGCAGCAGGGCGATGAGGGTGGCAGCCATCAGCAGCCACGCCGAGGCGCCGAACACGATGGCGACGCCGGCCCAGGCCAACGCACGCCCGAACGCGCTGCGTGCAAGCGCGAAGTCCGCCGACGCCAACCGGCGCAGCGAACGCAGCGAGTGCTTGGCCGAATCGACGGTCGCCCGGCCGGCAGCGCCGACCTGGCGGATGCTCTCGTCCAACGGCGGCGTGGCCGCCGGATCGGGACGTTGCGTGGTGTCTTCGCTCACGCCGCAGCTTACTTGTCGCTGCCGCGGGCCAGCTTGGCGATGATCCAGCCGGTAGCAAAGGCCACGCCGAACGAGGCCAGCGGACGTTCGCGGATCAGTTCAGCGGCGCTGTCGATCAGGTCCTTGCCCTTGTCCATCAGGGCGTCGACCTGTTCCTTGGCGGCGGCACCACCGAACTCGGCGGCAGCCAGGCCCGACAGCGCGCTGTCGGACAGTTCAGCCTTGACGTTGGCCTTGCCGATGCGCAGTTCGTCGGTCGCGGCGCCGGTAGCGCCCTTGATCGCACCGCCGGCAGCGCTGGCGGCCTGCTTCAGGTGGGAACCGGCTTCACCCAGGTGGTCCTTCAGGTTCTCGGTATTGGTGGGGCTCATCGAATCACTCCTGTTGCGATGGGGGAACGGGCGATCGGCTCAGCCGACCTGGACATACAGCAATAGCATCACGGGGGTATAGGGGGCGTTACGGCCAGGCGATCACCGCATCACCAACTGGCCCTGCTGCTGGCCGTTGTTGCGCAGGACGCGCAGCACCAGGGTCGGCGGGCGCTGCTGGAAATTGGCGCGCCAGCTGGCCAGGTCGGCGAATTCGCCAACCGTGGCATCGGTGATGATGTCGCCCTGCTGCAGGCCATTGGTCGCCGCGCGGCTGCCGCGCTTGACCTCGCTGACCAGCACGCCGCCCACGCCGGACTGGCGCAGCGATTCGGGCAGGTCGACGAAGCTGGCACCGGTCAGGCGCGGGTCCAGGCTCTCACCGCTGACGACGCGCGCCTGCTCCTTCAGCGTGGCCTTGATCTGCAGCGGCTTGCCTTCGCGGCGGACGTCCAGGGTCAGCACGCTGCCCACCGCCGCCAGGCCTTCCACGTTGTGCAGTGCTTCGGCACTGTCCACACGCTGGCCGTTGGCTGAGACCACCACGTCGCCCGGCTTCAGCCCTGCGGCGGCACCGGCCGAACCGGCCAGCACGCGGGTCACCAGTGCGCCACGGGTTTCGCCCAGGCCCAGGCCCTGTGCGATCTGCGCGCTCAGGTTCTGGCTTTCGATGCCCAGCGTGCCGCGCACCACCACGCCATGCTTGACCAGCTGGTCGACCACGCTGCGGGCCAGGTTCGATGGAATCGCCAGGCCCAGGCCGATGTTGCCGGCCATGCTGCCCTGCGGGTTGAAGCTGGCGGTGTTGATGCCCACCAGCTGGCCCTGCAGGTTGACCAGTGCGCCACCGGAATTGCCCGGGTTGATCGACGCATCGGTCTGGATGAAGTTCTGGTAGCCCAGCCCGCGGATGCCGCTGCGGCCTACCGCCGAGACGATGCCCGAGGTGACCGTCTGGCTGAAACCGAACGGATTGCCGATGGCGACCACGAAGTCGCCGACCCGCAGCTGGTCGCTGTTGCCCAGCTTGATGTCGGTCAGGTTCTGCGCCGGAATGCGGATCAGCGCGATGTCGGTGTCGCGGTCCGAGCCGAGGAACTCGGCCTTGACCGTGCGCCCATCGGCCAGTGTCACCTGCACGTCATCGGCATTGTCGATGACGTGGTGGTTGGTCAGCACCAGGCCTTCGGTCGCATCGATGATGACGCCCGAACCGAGTGACTCGTTGATCCGCTCCTGTGGAATGTCCGGGAACAGGCGGCGGAAGAACGGGTCGTTGAAGAACGGGTTGCGTACCCGCACCACCTGCTTGGTATTGACGCTGACCACCGCCGGCATGGCTTTCTCCAGCATCGGTGCAAGCGATGGCACCGCCTGCCCGGCGACCGATGCCGGCAGCGCTGCGGTGGTGGGCAGTACCGCCGGCAGCGGGGCGGCGTCGGCTCGGTTGTCCAGGTGCGCGTTGAGGCCAGTGGCAACGAAGCCGCCGAAGGCAGCGGCGATTGCGAGCGTAAGCAGGGTGGGAAGCGGTCGCATGGGAGTCGGTTCGCAGGCTGGGATGGGGGCCGTTGACGCATACGGTAGAACAAGCTGAATGAGTGTGTCGCGATCTGGATAAATGCCCCATGAAAATCCGACCTCGTGCCGAGGGTGCCGGAGAGGTTCCGGGCGCGCCGTATCGCTGTTCGCGACAGCCGCGCGCGAGCGCCGCAAGGCAGGCCGACAGCGCCGTGACACACCGCGACACTTGCGCAGTTCCGCGCATCCTGACCTTGCAATGACGCTCATTGCTGCGCGGACGTGTTGCCGCTGCCAGTGCCTGCATCGGCGTGCCGGCAACAGGCAGGCGCGCAGCACACTGCTTAAAAAAAGGGATTTCCTGACTGCGCGGCGCGTCAGCCGCCGCTATCGCTTACATCAGTTGCGTCGCACCGGATGCGATTGACCGGCCGTGCCCGTTCCACGATAGCCATTGTCGGTATAGCATCGCCCCGTTTTGACAATCCAGGCCCCTAGGAGGGCAACATGAGCAACGGTAATGGTGTGTCGGTCGTGACCGACGCCGTCGAGAACGTGAAAGAAACCGCCACCAACGTCGGCGAGACCATCGCCCACGCCGCCGAAGACGCAGTGAAGTCGGTCAAGAAGACCGTCAAGCGCGCCCGCAAGGCTGCCACCACCCGCGTCGCCAAGGCCAAGAAGGTCGTGGCCAAGGTCGAGAAGACCGTTGCCAAGAAGGCCGAGAAGGCCGCCAAGTCGGTCGGCAAGACCGTTGCCAACGCCAAGAAGAAGCTGGAAGCGGCCAAGAAGAACGCCAAGGCCGAAGCGGCTGCCCTGAAGAAGGAAGTGGCCAAGAAGAAGGCGGCTGCCGGCAAGACCGTGACCAAGAAGGCTGCTGCTGCCAAGAAGACCACCAAGGCTGCAGGCAAGAAGGTCGCCACCGTGAAGAAGGCCGCCACCAAGAAGGTCGCGACCGCCAAGAAGGCTGTTGCCAAGAAGACCGCTGCTGCCAAGAAGGTTGTCGGCAAGAAGGTCGCGACCGCCAAGAAGGCTGTAGCCAAGAAGACCGTAGCCGCCAAGAAGGTTGTCGGCAAGAAGGTCGCGACCGCCAAGAAGGCTGTAGCCAAGAAGACTGTCGCTGCCAAGAAGGTCGCCGGCAAGAAGACCGTAGCCGCCAAGAAGGTCGTCGGCAAGAAGACCGCTGCTGCCAAGAAGGTCGTCGGCAAGAAGACCGTCGCTGCCAAGAAGGTTGTCGGCAAGAAGACCGCCGCTGCCAAGAAGGTTGTCGGCAAGAAGACCGCCGTCGCCAAGAAGGTTGTCGGCAGGAAAGTCGCCGCTACCCGCAAGACCGTCGCCAAGAAGGCTGCACCGCTGAAGAAGGCCGTCGCCAAGAAGGCTCCGGCCAAGAAGGCCGTGCGCAAGGCTGCCAAGCGCAAGTAATCGCGCGTGGTTCGAAGGCCCTTCCGCTCCCCGGGCGGGAGGGCCTTCTGTGTTTTCGGGGGCGCTCATCCGCGCCTGACGTGGATCTGCGGCAGCAGGCTGGGGCAAGATGAAGGTCTTCCGCAGGAGTCCTGGCCATGGGCGGTATCGATTTCAGTTCCTGGCAGGGCGTGCTGTCCACCCTGGCCGGGTTGGTCCTGATCACCCTGCTCGGCGTGGGTATCCGCCTGCTGGTGATGCAGACCCTGCAGCAGCGCCGCGAACGCGAGAACCGCCAGATCAACGAGCGGCTGCGTACTCTGATGGCGGCCTACAAGACGCTGGGTGGTTCCTTCACCGGTGAGCTGGGAGTCGACCCGGCCCATCTGCGCGATCTGCGCCAGCGCGCCCACGAAGAAGGCATCGCCGAGCCGGGCTCGGATCGGACCAGGCGCATCCGCGATGCGGTCGAAGCGGCGTTGTCGGACATCCTGCTGCTGGGCACCGACGAGCAGGTACGACTGGCTGCCCGCGCTGCCAGTGAACTGGCGCAGGGGCGCCCGGTGCACACACACGAACTTGTGATCTCGCTGCGCGACTTCGTTCGCGAGGCGCTGGACCTTGCGCCGGTGCCGGCCGACCTGGAGATCCCGCGCCAAGGGCCTACCCGCCCTGCAGGCAGCGGTGGCGGAAGTGGCAAGGGCCGCAACGAGGGCGAAGCCAAGGGCGGTCGCACCGGTGGCGGTGGCGGTGGCATGGGCGCCGGAATGGGCGGGCTTGGTGTTGGCGCGGGTGCTGCGCTGGGGGCCAGCCATGCGGCCGGTGAGGAAGAAGCGGGCGCCCGCTGAGGACGCCCGCCGGGGTCAGCGCTTGAGTTCGAAGATCGGCTCGAATCCGCCGTAGATCATCCGCGCACCGTCGAACGGCATGGGATTCTTCGTCGGGTCCAACCGCGGGTCCTCCATCATTTTCTGCATGCCTGCATCGCGGGTGGCCTTGTCCGGCCACTCGATCCAGGAAAACACCACCGTTTCCTCCGTCGTGGCTTTCACCGCGCCAAAGAAGTCGGTGGTCTTGCCATGTGGCACGTCATCGCCCCAGCCTTCGACTACCCGCAGCGCTCCGTATTCCAGGAACACCACATCGGCGCTGCGGGCGTGGGCGAGGAATTTCTCCTTGTTGGCGGTCGGCACCGCCAGTACGAAACCATCGATGTAGCTCATCGCTTGCCTCCGGAATGGACCATGCCAGGTGCACGGCCTTCATTGAGTCGACGCTTCAGGGCGCGGGAAATCGACATCGATTGCCGCACCGTTGACGCACCGTTGAATCGAAGCGCGTGCGCGTACCGCGCGCGTATGCCTGAGCCTTGCTGAATCAATGCAAAAAATTCAGCAATGCAAAGACCGCTGTTTTCAGGGAGCGTTGTGGCGAATAACGGAGAATTTACATTCCCGATGCGATGGCGCCCTGGCGCTGCTGCACACCATAAGAAAGTAAAGGTGTACCCCCATGAAGAATTCGCTGATTGCTCTGGCTCTGGCCGCTGCCCTGCCGTTCACCGCTTCGGCCGCCGAGAACCTGTCCTACAACTACGCCGAGGCTGATTACGCCAAGACTGACGTTGACGGCATCAAGGCTGATGGCTGGGGCGTGAAGGGTTCCTACGGCTTCCTGCCGAACTTCCACGCTTTCGGCGAATACAGCCGTCAGGAAGTCGACCACACCAACATCAAGGTTGACCAGTGGAAGGTCGGTGCCGGCTACAACGTTGAAATCGCTCCGTCGACCGACTTCGTTGCCCGCGTCGCCTACCAGAAGTTCGACCGCAAGCACGGCCTGGATTTCAACGGCTACAGCGCTGAAGCCGGTATCCGTACCGCGTTCGGCGCCCACGCTGAGGTCTACGGCCTGGTCGGTTACGAAGATTATTCGAAGAAGCACGGCGTCGACATCGACAGCCAGTGGTATGGCCGTCTGGGTGGCCAGGTCAAGCTGAACCAGAACTGGGGCCTGAACGGCGAGTTGAAGATGAACCGCCACGGCGACAAGGAATACACCGTCGGCCCGCGCTTCAGCTGGTAATTGCATCTACGGCGCGCCCGCGCGCTGTTCGTGCTGCAACAGGCCCGGCATTGCCGGGCCTGTTGCGTTGTGGGGAATCAGAACAGAGTCTGACTGCGATGCGGGCGTCATGTTGCATTGCAATGAATTGGATTCCGCCACCGCCGGTGGCGGCCTACGGTGGATATCCCGTGCTGCCGGATACACCGCGATGCCGCCCGTACTCCCACCGCTGCTCCCCGATCGGCCGCGCCGTCTGGCACTGCTGGATCCGCATCCGGTGCT
This sequence comes from Stenotrophomonas sp. G106K1, assembly GCF_037969685.1. Classification (NCBI taxonomy): domain Bacteria; kingdom Pseudomonadati; phylum Pseudomonadota; class Gammaproteobacteria; order Lysobacterales; family Lysobacteraceae; genus Stenotrophomonas; species Stenotrophomonas sp. G106K1. The sequence continues at coordinate 100,487 of NZ_JBBPFR010000012.1, forward strand.
GCGGCTGGGGGTGGAAGTGTTGCTGCGCCAGCAGAGCGGTGTGCACGTGCACGGCAGCTACGCCAACGAACGTGATCTGTTGCAACTGCTGGAAAGCGAACCGGGTTGCGTTGACCTGCTGGTGATCGATGCGCTGCCGCTGGGCGATCTTGGCGATGGCCTGCAGTTGCTGCGCGGGTTGTCCCGGCGCTGGCCCAGCGTGCCGATACTGGTGCTGTCCGCGCACTGCAATGCCAGCACCGTGGCTACGACGATGCAGGCCGGTGCACGCGGCTTCCTGTCCAAGGCGACTACGCCGGAAATGCTGTTGCGCGCGGTGGACGTGGTTGCCCGCGGTGGGCGTTTCGTGCCCCCGGATCTGCGCACGCAGCTGAATCGATCACGCTCGCGGCGCATGTCGGCGCCCACCCTGGAGCCCTTGAGCCGGCGTGAGCGTGAAGTGCTGCGGCTGCTCCTGCAGGGGTGCAGCACCGGCGAAGTGGCCCGGCGCTTCCAGCGCTCGGCCAGCACCATCAGCACGCAGAAGAAAGCGGCCTACCAGAAGCTTGGCATCCGCAGCGATGTCGAACTGTTCCGCATCCGCCACCTGCTGGAGTGTGGCTGACGGGCGCGCTTACTCGCCCTGGTACTGCTTTTCCTCGACCAGCGCCGAACCGGCGACACGGTTGATCTCGTTCTTCACCTGCACGCGTTCGCCGTTGGTGCCGTACACGCCGCGCGCCAGCTGGATGAACGCCTCGTCGAACACCTGCGCCGCTTCTTTGTCGCGCAGCTGGTCCTGGATCTCCCACATGCGCTCGTTGATGGCCTTCAGCTGCGTCTTCAGCGCGGCCAGTGCCGGCTGCGCGTCAAGCTGCTGCTGCAGCAGCGGCAGCAGGCCGTCAAGTTCGGTGCGCACGTTGGCCAGCTTGGTCGCATCGTCGATGCGCTCGGCCTTGATCTCGAGAATGGTGATCTTGTCGATCAGCTCGCCGATCGATACCGGGGTCAGGATGGCGTCCACGTGGTTGGTTCCTGGAAATAGGCCTGCATGATACCGCGCTCGCTGCGGCGCGGATTTACGCTGAATTTGCGCTGGCGCGGCGGCATCGCCATCGAACCGTTACGGCCCTGCCATCGACACTGCCGTCCCGGGCGGACAGACCGCCTTCGACGAGGAAGTGAGTGCAGTGAAGAGCAAGGGGATGATCGTGGCCAGCGCGGCCGCACTGGCGGGGCTGCTGTGCGCCGGCAGCGTGCAGGCGCAGGTGCAGGTGAGTGGCACGGCGGCATTGACCAGCGACTATGTCTGGCGCGGCAGCTCGCAGAGCGACGGCGATCCGGCCGCGCAGGTGGGGGCAAAGGTGACGGTGGGTTCGGGCTGGTATGCCAGCGCGTGGGGCTCGAATGTCTCGTTCACGCCGGACAATGGTGCACGCAGCGAGTTCGATCTGGTCGCCGGCTGGTCGGGCGCACTGTCGCCGGACTGGAGCCTGGATGCGAACCTCACCCGGTATGCCTATCCGGGCACCGGCCGCGCACTGGACTGGACCGAACTCAATGTCACCACCACCTGGAAGCAACGCGCCTGGCTGCAGGTCGCGCACTCCAACGATGCCCTGGCCGGCGGCGGTCGCGGCACCTACGCGCAGCTTGGCGTGCGGTTGCCGTTGAACGAGCGCCTGCGCCTGGAAGCAGCGGTGGGGCAGTACTGGCTGGCCACCGCGCAGGGGCCGGACTACCTGCATGGCCAGCTCAGTGCCATCGCCACGTTGACGCCGGCCTGGGAGCTGCGCGCCACCGTGCATGACGCCGACAGCGCCGCCAAGCGGCTGTTCCCGGGCAATGCCGGTGGACGCTGGGAGCTGGCGCTGCAGGGCAGCTTCTAGTCGGCCGATGCTGCCTGGCGGGTGCGCCAGGCAGAGGGCAGCCACACCAGCAGGGCCAGTACCGCCACCGCGGTACCGGCCACGCACACACCGGTCCAGCCGAAGCGCTGGTAGACCTGCGCCGACAGCAGCGAACCCAGCGAGCCGCCGATGAAGTAGCCGGTCATGTAACCGGCATTGAGGCGGTTGCGGGCCTCCGGCTGCAGCGCGTAGATCAGGTTCTGGTTGCTGACATGCAGCAGCTGCGCGGCCAGGTCCAGCACCACCACGCCGACCAGCAGCGCCATCAGCGAGTGCGCCGACAGCCCCAGCGGCAGCCAGGACAGCAGCAACAGCGCCAGTGCAATGGCCGTGGCACGGCCGCTCTGGCCACGGTCGGACATGCGCCCGGCCAGACCGGCAGCCAGCGTACCGGCGGCACCGACCAGGCCGAACAGGCCGATGGTGGCGTCGCTGTAGGCATACGGCGGCTGTGCCAGCAGGAAGGCCAACGGCGTCCAGAAGATCGCGAACATCGCAAAGCTGCATGCGCCGAGCAGCGTGCGCTGGCGCAGCACCGGTTCCTGCAGGAACAGCGTGCCGATCGAGCGCAGCAACGCGAAATAGCCCAGCCCGGCGCTGTGGTGGAAACGCGGCAGGCCGCGCTGCAGGGCCAGTGCGGTCAGCACCAGCGTACCTGCGGCGATCGCATAGACCAGGCGCCAGTCGCCCAGGCTCGACAGCAGCCCGGCCACGGTGCGTGCCAGCAGGATGCCCAGCAGCAGTCCGCTCATCAGGGTGCCGACCACGCGGCCGCGATGCTCCGGCGCGGCCAGGGTAGCGGCGAACGGCACCAGTACCTGCGCCACCACCGAGAACAGCCCGGTGATCGCGGTTCCGGCCAGCAGCCATGGCAACGACGGCGCGCACGCGCTGATCACCAGTCCGCTGGCCGACAACAACGTCATCACCACGATCAGCCGGCGGCGCTCGAACAGATCACCCAACGGCACCAGCAGGATCAGCCCGGCGGCGTAGCTCAACTGCGCAGCGGTCACCACCATGCCCACCTGGCCGAAAGGCACGCCGAAGGCATCGGCGATGGTATGCAGCAACGGCTGCGCGTAGTAGTTGCTGGCTACCGCGACGCCGGTGGCGACCGCCATCAGCAGGATCTGCCAGCGCTGCAGGGGAGGAAGGGAAGGGGACACGCGATGTTCCGTGAAACAGGGCAGCACAGTGTCTGCCTGCTGTGTGCATGATGGAAATGAATCATCATCATCCCTGTCATCTGGAATTGAGATACCGGCGTGAACCTCAAGCAGCTCGAGTTCGCCGTTGCCCTGGCGGAAGAGGGCAACTTCACCCGTGCGGCCGCGCGCTGCCACGTGGTGCAGTCTGCCCTGAGCCATCAGATCGCCCATCTGGAGCAGGAACTGGGCACGGTGTTGTTCGAGCGGCTGCCGCGCCAGGTGCGTGCTACGGCCGCGGGCGATGCGTTGCTGGTGCACGCGCGGCAGGTACTGGCCAGCCTGCGCCACCTGCGTGCCGACGTCGCCGCCGTCAATGGTGAGGTGCGCGGGCTGCTGGCCATCGGGCAGATATCGTCGCTGACCGGCATCGACGTGGTCGCCATGCTGGCGGCCTTCCAGCAGCAGCATCCGCAGGTCGAGTTCCAGTTGCGGGTGGACAAGAGCGAGACCCTGCTGGAGCAGGTGCAGTCGCGTGCACTGGATGTGGCACTGGTGGGGCTGGCACCGTCGGCCGATCTTGAAGGCGTCTGCCACCAGATGCTGCAGGAGGAGGATCTGGTGGCCGTGCTGTCACCGCAGCATCGGCTGGCCACGCGCCGCCGGTTGCCGTTGGCGGCGTTGCAGGATGAGGCCCTGGTCGATTTCCCGCGGGGTACCGGCGCGCGCCGGCAGACCGATGATGCGTTCGCCGCAGCGGGCCTGCCGCATCAGGTGCGTTTCGAGGTCAACCTGATGGAGCTGGTCGAGCGCTTCGTCCGCCACGGCCTGGCGGTGGGCATCGTGCCGGTGCTGATCGCCGACGGTTTCAAAGGGGTGGTGCAGGTGCCTCTGCAACCGACCCCGACCCGGCGCGTGCATCTGGTCTGGCAGCGCCTGCCGACGCCAGCCGCACGCGCCTTCGTCGATGCCGTGCTCAGCCGCGCAGGCGCAGGCTCAAGCCCTTGAGGAAGTTGCGCAGCATCTGGTCCAGACAGCGCCGATAGTTCTTGTGGCCGGGCTGGCGGAACAGCGCGCCGAGTTCGGATTTGGAGACATTGAAGCCGATGCTGGTGAAGATCTCCATCATGTCGACGTCGCGCAGCTGGAAGGCCACGCGCAGCTTCTTCAGCACGAGATTGTTGTCGATGCGGGTTTCCACCGGGCGCGGCGCCTGGCCCTCATCCTGACCGCGCAGGTGCAGGATCAGGCCATCGAGGAAGTGCGCCAGCGCACTGTCGCTCATCGGCTGGAAACCCGGCTCGTCTTCACGCAGCAGCCAAGCCTTGGCCTGCTCGACATCCACGTCGAACGCCGGATCGGCCATCTGGCACAGAGTCACCACGTGGTGGTCGCCGAGGTCCAGGGAGTAGCGCACGCTGCGTAGCACATCATTATTGATCATGGCCCATTGTAGCGGCCCGGCGGCTGTAACCGGACTGTCACCGGATTGCAGCATCGTGAGCGCTGTTCTGCAGGGATTCCCTTCGATGCGCCGGTACCTCCTTTCCGCCCTGCTGGTCGCCAGCAGCTTCGCCGCCACCGCCCAGGACCGCTACGTACCCGTGGAGCAGCGCCTGAGCGCGGCCCAGTTGGCCGAAGTCGGCCTGGACGCGACGCAGCTGCAGACCCTGAACCGCGTGCTGCGTGAGGCCGAGGCATCTGCGCCTGTCCCCACGCGCGCACCGGTTGCCGCCAGCACCGGCGCACCGTTGCCGGCCAACGTTCCCGCCCCGGCGGCGATGCACCTGGGCCTGGAAGAGGGTCCGGTCAGCGCCCGCGTGGTCGGCGACGTTGCGGGCTGGGAGCCGGGCACCGTGTTCACCCTCGACAACGGCCAGCAATGGCAGGTGATGAAGGGCCAGATGAAGCTGCGCAAGACCCTGCAGGCGCCGCAGATCGAGGTGATTCCGGGTATCGCCGGGCGCTGGTTCCTGCAGGTCGACGAAGATCTGCCGAAGGCTCGCGTGTTCCGCCTGCGCTGACCGCGCGCACCGCAGCAGGCCGATCAGGCAACGCAGCCGTGGACCGACGGTGCCAGAATGGCGGTCTGGTTTCCCACGGAGTTGTCTGATGACCCGAACCGTCCTGATTACCGGCGCCACGTCCGGCTTCGGCGCCGCTGCCGTCCACCGCTTCGCCCAGGCGGGCTGGAAAGTGATCGCCACCGGCCGTCGCAGCGAACGCCTGCAGCCGCTGGTCGAGCGCTACGGGAAGGAGGTGGTGCACGCGGCCGTGTTCGACGTGCGTGATCCGGTCGCAATGGAAGCGGCGCTGCTGGCCCTGCCGCCGGCCTTCGGCGACATCGACCTGCTGGTCAACAATGCCGGTCTGGCCCAGGGCACCGCGCCGGCGCAGAGTGCCAGCCTGAAGGACTGGACGACGATGATCGACACCAACATCACCGCGCTGGTCACCCTGACCCATCGCCTGTTGCCGCAGCTGGTGGAGCGCAAGGGCGCCATCATCAACATTTCGTCGGTGGCCGGTGTCTATCCGTATCCGGGCGGCAACGCCTATGGCGGCACCAAGGCCTTCGTCAGCCAGTTCTCGCTGGGCCTGCGTTCGGACCTGCACGGTACCGGCGTAAGGGTGACCACCATCGAGCCGGGCATGGCCGAAACCGAGTTCACCGTGGTCCGCACCCATGGCGACCAGGTCGCCTCGGACAAGCTGTACACCGGCGCCAATCCGATGACCGCCGAGGACATCGCCGAGCAGATCTTCTGGGTAGCGAGCCTGCCGCCGCACCTGAACATCAATCGCCTGGAACTGATGCCGGTCAGCCAGTCGTTCGCCGGCTTCCAGGTTGCCCGCGAGGGCTGATCCGCGCCCTGGATGCGTTCTGTAGAGCCGAGCCGATGCTCGGCTCTACAGGCAAAAAAAAGCCGGGCAACGCCCGGCTTTTTCATTCATGCCCGCAGACTTACTGCGCCTTGATCGCCATCGCCTGCAGGCCGGTGCCATCCAGCTTCTGCTTGGCTTCGGAAAGCTCACCGGCGCTGCCATAGGGCCCCATGCGTACGCGGTACACGGTCTTGCCGTTGATCTGCGCCGACTCCACGCGTGCGGCCAGGCCCATCATCGCCAGCTTGGCCTTGGTCGCTTCAGCATCACCGGAAGCGCCGAACGCACCTGCCTGCAGGATGTAGCGGGCGTTGTCGGCCGGTGCCGGGGCTGCCACAGCGCTGGCGGCGGCCGGCGCGGCTTCACTGCGTGCCGCGGGCGCGGCGGCAACGGAGCCGGCGCTGGCCGGCGCGGTGGTACCGGTCGCTCGCGTCGCTGCCGCAGGGCGTTCACTCACCGGGGTCGGCAGCGGACGGCTGGTGGCGGTCACCGGCGCGGTGCTGGCAACGCTCGCCGTCGCCGCAGGTGCGGCGGCCGCAACCGCCGGCACCGGCTTGCCTTCCAGTGCGGCCTGCGCGCGCTGCGCTTCGGCCTTGCTCCGGCGCTGTTCCTCGGCGCGCGCGCTGGCGGCCAGTTCGGCGTCGGACATCTCCACTTCCTTGCCAGGCAGCAGGGTGTAGAAGTCGTACTGGGTAGCCGCCGGCTTTTCCGGTTCAGCCGGCTTCGGCGTGGCTGGCTGTGCGGCCGGCTGGGTGCCGACATCGCTTTCGCCATCGGCCACCGGTGCCGGCTGCGCGTTCGGGTTCGGCTGCGGACCGGCGCGCAGGAAGCCATCGCCCTCGCCCTTGAACAGGTTCGGCGCCGCCAGGAACACCACGGCGGCGATCGCCACGCCGGCAACCAGCCACACCCATCCGGGCGTGCCTTGGCTGCTGTTGCGCCGAGCCTGTGTCTTGCCGCGTCGTGCTGCCATGTCTACTGCGTCTCCTGAGACTTACATTTTTTCCGGGGCGGAAACGCCCAGGAGGTCGAGGCCGTTGGCCAGTACCTGGCGCGCCGCGCAGGCCAGGGTCAACTTGGCATTGCGATCGGTCGCGTCGTCCACCAGCACCGGCGTCCCGTGATACCACGTGTGGAACGCGTGTGCCAATTCGCGCAGGTACTGCGCGACCAGGTGCGGCTCCAGCGACACGCCGGCCGCTTCCACCACTTCCGGATAACGTGAGATCTCGTTCATCAGGGCCAGCGATGCGTCATCGGCCAGACGGCCCAGGTTGGACAGGCCGGTGCCCTGTTCGTAGACCAGGCCCTTCTCCTGCGCTTGGCGCAGCAGGCTGCAGACGCGGGCATGCGCGTACTGCACGTAGAACACTGGGTTGTCGTTGCTCTGCTGGCGGGCCAGGTCGATGTCGAAGGTCAGCTGCGAATCGGGCTTGCGCGCGATCAGGAACCAGCGGGTCGCATCGCGCCCGGCTTCTTCGATCAGGTCGCGCAGGGTGAAGTAGCTGCCGGCACGCTTGGACAGCTTCACTTCCTCGCCGCCGCGCATGACGGTCACCATCTGGTGCAGCACGTATTCCGGCCAGCCCTGCGGGATGCCAACTTCCATCGCCTGCAGGCCGGCACGCACGCGCGCCAGCGAACCGTGGTGGTCCGCGCCCAGTTCGGTGATCGCGCGCTCGTAGCCGCGCTGCCACTTCGACAGGTGGTAGGCCACGTCCGGCACGAAGTAGGTGAAGGTGCCGTCGGACTTGCGCATAACGCGGTCCTTGTCGTCACCGAAGTCGGTGCTGCGCAGCCACAGCGCACCGCCTTCTTCATAGGTATGGCCCGACGCCTGCAGCTTGGCCACTGCCTCGGCAACCTTGCCATCGGCGTACAGCGAGCTTTCCAGGAAGTAGATGTCGAAATCCACGCCGAACGCGGCCAGGTCCAGGTTCTGCTCGTTGCGCAGGTAGGCCACGGCGAAGCGACGGATCGCCTGCATGTCGTCCGGGTCCTTGGCGCCGATCACCAGGGTGCCTTCCAGGTCGACGCTGGCGCCGGACATGTAGGCGCGCGCCACATCGGCGATGTAGTCGCCGCGATAGCCGCCTTCCGGCCAGCCTTCCTGGTCCGGAGCGATGCCCTTCACCCGTGCCTGGGTCGACAGCGCCAGGTTCTCGATCTGCACGCCGGCATCGTTGTAGTAGAACTCGCGCTTGGCGTTCCAGCCGTTGGCATCGAGCACGCGTGCCACGCAGTCGCCGATGGCCGCAGCGCGGCCGTGGCCGACATGCAGCGGACCGGTCGGGTTGGCCGACACATACTCCACGCCCACCGTGCGGCCATCGCCGGACAGGTTGCGGCCGTAATCGGCGCCTTCCTTGATCACGGTGACGGCTTCACGCTGGTACGCGGCCGGTGCCAGGTGGAAATTGATGAAGCCCGGACCGGCGATCTCGACCTTGCTGACGTCTTCGCTGCGCGGCAGCGCCTCGACCAGCGCCTGTGCCAGTGCGCGCGGATTGCTGCGCGCGGCTTTGGCCAGCAGCATCGCGGCATTGGTGGCGAAGTCGCCATGGTCGCGGGTCTTCGGGCGCTCGACCACGAAGTCCGGCGGCAGGGAGTCGACGGGCAGGGTGCCATTGGCGCGCAAGGCTTCGATGCCTTGGCTGATCAGGGCGCGGAGGAGATTTTTCACGAGGCCTGCTGTGAGAATGAGCGGCGGAATCGCCCATTTTAGCGCAGATGCCGGCCCCAACGCTGACCGAGGCCTGCCTGCCAGGGCACGCGTGGCCGCCTGTTGCTGCGCGGCTCATCCGACCAGACGGGCCTGCAGCGGCGGTAGAAGACCCCGTTCAGCAAACGAAACGGGACGCCCTTCACCCACCACGAAGTGGTCCAACAGGCGGATGTCGACCAGGACGAGGGCCCGCTGCAGTTCCTCGGTGATCTGCGCGTCGGCGGCTGAGGGCTCCGGGTCGCCGGAGGGGTGGTTATGGCTGAGGATGACCGCGGCGGCGTTGTGCAGCAGGGCTCTGCGCACCACTTCGCGGGGGTAGACCGGGGCTGCGTTGATGGTGCCGGCGAACAGTTCCTCGCAGGCGATCAGGCGATGGCGGTTGTCCAGGAACAACACCATGAACAGCTCGCGGGCCTGCCCGCGCAGGCGGTGCTGCAGGTAACGGCCGACGGCGGCAGGGTTGTTGCCGACCGATTCGCCCTGCTGCAGTTCAGCAGCCAGGTAGCGATGGGCCAGCTCCAGCCCGGCGGCCAGCGTGCAGCTGCGAGCCGGCCCCAACCCAGGGAGTTTCGACAGCTCGCGGGCGGGGCGGTCCAGCAGCACCCGCAATGGACCGTGGGCGAGCAACAGGTCACGCGCCGTCTGTACGGCGTCCCGGCCGCCAATGCCGGAACCCAGGAACAGGGCCAGCAGTTCGGCGTCGGACAGTGACGTGGGACCCCGGGCCAGCAGCTTCTCGCGGGGGCGCTCTTCTTCGGGCCATTCATGGATGGGCATGGTGCCCATCATGGCGATCATCGCCGACCGCTCCCATAAGCGCTTGCCGTACCCGTGGGTCGGCCAAGTCCTCAGTCGCGCCGGGTCCGCAGGTAGTCGTACAGCTCCTGGTTGTTCTGAAGGCCCAGCTTGCGCATGGCTTCGGCTTTCTGCCGGCTGATCGTCTTCGGGCTGCGTCCGCTGCGGTCGGCGATGGCATTGATGTTCAGGCCATCGGTCAGCAGTTGCAGCACTTCCAGTTCGCGTGTCGACAACGCAGCCGGTGGATGCGGGAACAGCAGATCGCGGGCCTGCAGGTGGCGCCGCAGCTGATCGGAAACGAATATCTGCCCTGCCATGGCGGCATGCAGGGCCTGCGGCAGTTCGGCGAAGTCGGCGCTCTTGTCGACCAGACCGTGTACGCCATCGCGTAGCAGGCCATCGAGCAACCCCGGGTGCCTGGCCCCGGTCAGCACCACCACGGGAAGGTCGGGATGGCGTTGGCGCAGCACGGCCAGTAGTTCGGGACCATCCGGGCCCGGGCCGGGCATGGACAGGTCGGTGAGTACGGCATGGCATGGCTGCTGCACCAGCAGCTGCAGCAGCCCAGCACCGTCGGCAGCGGCACCGGCCACGTCCATCTGGTGACGCTCGAGCACGATTCGGATGCCGTGCAGGACGACCGGATGGTCGTCGGCAATGATGATGCGCGGTTGCACGGGGAACTCCTGGGAAATCGAACGGCACACCTGGGTGGCCAGCGATGATTCTGCAAAGCGGGGACGCGAAGAGGTATAGGAAAGTTCCGAATCGGCATGCAGCAAACCCGGAAAACTCCCTGGGGGCTGTCCATGTGCTGATAGCCGCCCGCTATGTGCCGCGTGCACCGGGAGGTTGCTGGCCTTCGGGTAAGCTAACGCCCTCGTTTGCACAGGAATTCCAGGTGGCTGATTCTCCCAACGCTTCCCCGACGCGGATCCGCGCGCTGGAAGGCCAGAAACTGCTCTTGTGTGTCGGCGGCGGAATCGCGGCCTACAAGGCCCTGGAACTGGTTCGACGCCTGCGTGATGCCGGTGCGCTGGTGCAGGTGGCGATGACGGCCGGCGCCCAGCAGTTCGTCACGCCGCTCAGCTTCCAGGCCCTTTCCGGCCAGCCGACCCGCACCACGCTGTGGGACAGCGCCGCCGAACAGGCCATGGGCCACATCGAACTGGCACGCTGGGCCGATCGCATCGTGATCGCGCCGGGCACCGCCGACCTGCTGGCACGCCTGGCCCAAGGCCACGCCGACGACCTGGTCAGCACCCTCTGCCTGGCCAGCACCGCGCCGCTGACCGTGTGCCCGGCGATGAACCATCGCATGTGGCTGCATCCGGCTACCCAGGCCAATATCGCCCTGCTGCGCCAGCGTGGCGCGCAGGTGATCGGTCCGGTCGATGGGCCGCTGGCCGAAGGCGAGTCCGGCCCCGGCCGTTTGGCCGAGCCGGGCGACATCGTCGCCGCCCTGGTCGCCAACGGCACTGCCGCCGCCGTCGCTGCGGCGCCGGAAACGCTTGCGCTGCAGGGCCTGCGCCTGCTGATCAGCGCCGGCCCGACCTATGAGGACATCGATCCGGTGCGTTATGTGGGCAACCGCAGCAGCGGCAAGATGGGCTACGCGCTGGCCGCCGCTGCTGCCGGGCTGGGTGCCCAGGTGGTGCTCGTCAGCGGGCCGGTGCAGCTACCGACGCCGCCCGGCGTGCAGCGCATCGATGTGCGCTCTGCCGCGCAGATGCGCGAGGCGGTACTGAATGCGCTGCCGGCCGACATCTACATCGGTGCTGCCGCCGTTTCCGATTACACCCCGCGCCAGGTGGCCGCGCAGAAGCTGAAGAAGACCGCCGACAGCCAGTCGCTGGTGATCGAGCTGGTGCGCACCCCCGACATCCTTGCCGAGGTTGCCGCGCAGACGCAGTCGTTGAAGCTGGTGGTCGGCTTCGCCGCCGAGACCCACGACGTGGAGAAATATGCGCGCGGCAAGCTGGTCGACAAGCGTCTGGACCTGGTGATCGCCAACCAGGTGGGCATCAGCGGCGGCGGTTTCGAAAGCGACAACAATGCCGCCACGGCCTTCTGGCAGGATGGCGAACAGGTATTCCCGGCTACTTCCAAGCGTGAGCTGGCCGAACAACTGCTGGCGCTGATCGCGCGGAGGCTTCAGGCATGACCCAGGCAAGCAACACCCACGTATTCACCCCACAACCGTTGCAGGTCAAGCTGCTCGACCCGCGCTTCGGTGACAGCTGGCCGCTGCCGGCCTACGCCACCGAAGCCAGCGCCGGCATGGATCTGCGCGCGGCGCTGGAAACCGCGCTCACCCTGCAGCCGGGCGATACCGCACTGGTCCCCAGCGGGCTGGCCATCCATATCGCCGACCCGCATCTGTGTGCGGTGATCCTGCCGCGTTCGGGCCTGGGCCACCGCCATGGCATCGTGCTCGGCAACGGCACCGGCCTGATCGACGCCGACTACCAGGGGCCACTGCTGATCAGTGTCTGGAACCGTGGCCGCGAGGCCTTCACCATCGAGCCGGGCGATCGCATCGCGCAGCTGGTGGTGGTGCCGATTGCCCGCGTCAGCCTGCAGGTGGTGGATACTTTCACCGACAGCGTGCGGGGAACGGGTGGATTCGGCCATACCGGTGTGCGTTGACAGGGGACATCGATGAGCGGCATCGGGGAAGCACAGCGAGGAACGTCGTTGGGACGGAGCGCGCCATTGCTGGGTGTGCTGCTGGTACTGCTGGCGGCCTGGTTCGGCTGGAGCGCGGTACAGCAGTGGCGGCAGGCGGCCAGCGGGGAAGCGCTGGAACAGGCGCGCGACCAGGCCGTGCAGGGGCTGCAGCAGGCTGCCTCCGGCCAGTTGCAGCAGCTGCAGCAGCAGTTGAAGGGCGACCGCGTGCAGCAGGCGCTGCAGGCCGGTGATGCCGCCGGCGCCGCGTTGGCGCTGCGGGAAAGCTGGACCGGCGTCGAACAGGTGGAGGTGCTGGGCGCTGACCTGGCCGCAGGCTATGCCGATGCGGCCACCTTTGGATACGCACGCCTGGCCCTGCTGGAATCGGCGCTGGCCGACGGCAAGGCAACCCTGCGCGTGGTCCGCGATGGCGGCGGCAACCGCTTGGGTCTGGCCGCGCCGGTGCAGCTGACCGGTGTCGGACCGGCGGTGGTCTATGTCCGCCAGCCGCTGCTGCGGTTGACCGCGCCGCTGGACCAGGTACATGCCCCCGGCAATGGCTTCCTGGCGCTGCGCCAGGGGACGCACAACATCGTGGTGCAGGGTGATACCGGCCTGTCCGAGAGCGCCGAGGCAATGGCGCGCCCGGTGGCCGGAACCCCGCTGCGACTGGCCGCCGGGGTGCCCAATGTGGAACCCGGCCCGCTGGGACTGGGAGCACTGGCCAGCGCGATTGTCGCCCTGCTGCTGGCCTTCATCGCGGTACTGCTGGTGGTAGGCCGTGGCCGACTGCCGAAGTCACTGCCGTTGCCCAGCCGGCGCAGCGCGGTGGCCGACGCCGATCACGGCCCGACCCTGCGTGAAAGCCTGCAGATGGTCCCGCCGACGGTACCCGGCGAGGCGGTGGCCGAGGCTGCGCCGCCTCCGCCGCCTCCGGTTCCCGCCGGGGAACTGGCTGCGGGCATCTTCCGCGCCTACGACATCCGCGGCGTGGTCGGCAGCGAGCTGACGGTGCGCACCGCCGCGCTGATCGGCCAGGCCGTCGGCACCGTCGCCCTCGAGCAGGGCCTGCGCGAGGTGGTGATCGGCCGCGATGGGCGCCTGTCCGGTCCGGAACTGTCGGCGGGGCTGGCCGAAGGCCTGCGGCGTGCCGGCTGTGCGGTGATCGATATCGGCCTGGCTCCGACCCCGGTGGTGTATTTCGCCGCCTTCCATCTGCGCACCGGTACCTGCGTAGCGGTCACCGGCAGCCACAATCCGCCGGACTACAACGGTTTCAAGATCGTCATCGGTGGTGAGACCCTGTCCGGCGATGCGATCACCGACCTTTACCAGCGCATTGTCGAAGGCCGTCTGGTCCAGGCGGCGGAACCGGGTGATTACCAGCAGCGCGAGGTCAGCGCCGACTACATCCAGCGTATTGCCGATGACGTGCAGCTGGACCGCCCGCTGAAGGTGGTCGCCGACGCGGGCAACGGCGTGGCCGGTGCCTTCGCGCCGCAGCTGCTGGAAGCGATCGGCGCCGAAGTCATTCCGTTGTACTGCGATGTCGACGGCACCTTCCCCAACCACCACCCCGATCCCAGCGAACCGGCCAACCTGGAAGACCTGGTGCAGACGGTCAAGCGCTTCGGCGCCGACCTCGGCGTGGCGTTCGATGGTGATGGTGATCGCCTTGGCGTGGTCACCGGTGAAGGCAAGATCATCTACGCCGACCGCCTGCTGATGCTGTTTGCCGCCGACGTGCTGATGCGCAACCCGGGCGCGATGGTGATCTACGACGTGAAGTGCACCGGCAAGTTGTCTGATCACGTGCTGCGCAATGGCGGCAGCCCGTTGATGTGGAAGACCGGGCACTCGCTGATGAAGGCGAAGATGCGCGAGACCGACGCCGAACTGGCGGGCGAGATGAGCGGCCACTTCTTCTTCAAGGAGCGCTGGTTCGGCTTCGACGATGGTCTGTACGCCGCTGCACGCCTGCTGGAGATCCTGGCCCAGCGCGAAGAAACGCCGGACGACGTGCTGGCCGAACTGCCGGAAATGGTGGCGACGCCGGAGCTGAAGGTGCCGGTGGCCGAGGGAACCCCGCATGCGTTGGTGGCGATGCTGGTGGCCGCTGCGCAGTCGCCGGACAACCCGTACGTGGGCGGTCGCCTGTCGACCATCGATGGCCTGCGGGTGGACTTCGCCGACGGCTGGGGCCTGGTTCGTGCGTCCAACACCACGCCGGTGCTGGTGCTGCGCTTCGAAGGCAACGACGAAGCGGCACTGGAACGTATCCAGGCACTGTTCCGCAGCCAGCTGCAGCCGGTGCTGGGCGACACCCCGTTGGGATTCTGAGGCAGTGCCGGGCTGCCACCCGGCACCCGCCGAATCCAAGGCAGCAGCCGGAGCAACAGCAACGGCGGGCATTCCGTGGGATGGTGGGGCGGTGTCGGAGTGCGGGGGCGCGTGAACCCCCAGACCGGCCCAGCCGCTAGCGGCTGGGCGTTCGGGCGCTTGCGAAGCAGTGCTTCGCAAGCAAAGCGCCCTCCCTCACCCCGGGGGCTTGGCCGCGGCATCCATGCCGCGGACACCCCCGCAACCGGACCCACCCCGCCTCCGACAGATTTCCGCGATCTGTCGGAACGGCGCTCTGTGCTGCTGTTGGTAGGTGTCGACCTTTGTCGACACGGTAGATCCACGCCATGCGTGGATGCTCTTCAATGGATGTCCATCCACGCATGGCGTGGATCTACTTGTCTGGTGGGTGCCGACCGTTGGTCGGCACACCTCACCCCTTGAACCGCAACCCCACACCCGGTTCGGTGAACAGGTAGCGTGAATCCAGCGCCGAGTCGCCCAGCTTGTGCCGCAGCTTGCCGACCAGGATGCGCAGGTAGTGGGTGTCGTGCTGGTGGGTGGGTCCCCAGATTTCCTGCAGGATCTGCGGTTGGGTCACCACTCTCCCGGCATTGCGCAGCAACAGCGACAGCAACGCGTACTCCTTGCGGGTCAACGCCACCAGTTCGCCATCGATCGCCACTTCGCGGCGCACCAGGTCCACGTGCAGGTGGCCATCGTCGAACACCGGCGGCGTGCCATCGGTCGGTACACTGCGTGTGCGCAGCAGTGCCCGCACCCGCGCCATCAGCTCCTGGGTACCGAAAGGTTTGGTCACGTAGTCGTTGGCGCCGTTGTCCAGTGCACGCACCTTCTCGGTTTCACCGGCACGCACGGTCAGCATGATCACCGGCACCTGGCTCCATTGCCGCAGCTGCTCCAGCACCTCATGACCTTCCATGTCCGGCAGGCCGATGTCCAGGATCACCAGGTCCATGTCCTCGCTGGCGGCCATCTGCAGGCCTTCCTGGCCGGTCGCGGCCTGGCGCACCTGATAGCCCTGCGCGCGCAGGCTGATGTCCAGGAACCGGCGGATCTGGGTTTCATCGTCGATCACCAGCACGCGCGGGGCCGGTGCGCTGGTGTCAATCGGTGTCGGACTCATCGTGGGAGACTGGCTTGAGCAGGGGCAGGGTGATGCGGATCAGGGTACCGCGACCGTCGCGTCCGGGCAGCGCCTGCACGCTGCCGCCATGCGCGCCGATCATGCCCTGGCAGATGGTCAGGCCCAGGCCGGTGCCGTGGCGGCCGCGGTCGCCGCGTTCGACGCTGTAGAACATGTCGAAGATGCGCGCGCGCTCGTCGTCGGGAATGCCGGGGCCGGCATCGATCACGTCGATACGCAGCTGACCATCCAGTTCGCGCGCCAGCACCTGCACGGCGGCATCGGCCGGCGAGAACTTGGCAGCGTTCTCCATCACATTGAACACCGCCTGCTCGACCAGTGCCGGATGCACCCAGATCGGTGCCAGCGTCGCCGGAATATCCAGCTCCAGCCGCACCTTCGGCTGGTAGCGCTGCAGGCGACGGGCCGCCGAACCGATCAGCTCGTCCACGCCTATCCAGTCGCGGTTGATCTTCAGGCCCTCGTGGCCCAACCGGGTCATGTCCAGCAGGTTCTGGATGTAGCGGTCCAGGCGCTCGCCTTCGACCAGGATGGTGTCCAGCAAGGCGCGGCGGTCGGCCAGATCCATCGCCGCGCCGTAGCTGGCCAGGCTGTCGGCTGAGCCGATCATCGCTGCCAGCGGCGAACGCAGGTCGTGCGACACCGAGGAAAGCAGGGCAGAGCGCAGCCGCTCGGTCTCGTTGCTCACATGCGCCTGTTCCAGCTCGGCCACCAGGCGCGTGCGCAGCGCGGCCTGGGCGATGTCATCGACCATCGCTTCGGCCAGCTGGCGCTGTTCGGGCAGCAGCCGCGCCTGCGCACCCGGCAGGTACAGGCCGGCCACGCCGATCGCCCGGTCTTCGCCGTCCAGCAGCGGCAGGAACCACCATTGCGCGCCGGCCAGGGTATCGGTGAAGCGGCCACTGGGTTGGCCATGGCGCAGGGCCCAGTCGGCCGCCGCCAGATCGGTATCACCGGGCAGGCTGCGGCCACCGGTCGCGGTATCGGCGCCGATCCGCAGCCAGGCCGGTACGTCCATGGCCTGTTCCAGCGCATGCCGGCCGGCCTGTGCCACTTCACCGTTGCCGGCCGCACTGGCCAGCTGCCGGCCCAGCTGCTGGCGTGCGCGTGCATGGCGGTTGGCTGCGCGCAGTGCGATCACCTGCATGCGCAGGCGCGACGCCAGGCGTCCGGCCACCAGCGCCGCCGCCAGGAACAGGAACACGGTGATCACGCCCTGTCGCGCGCCGATGGCAAAGGTGAAGCGCGGCGCGATGAACAGGAAGTTGTAGGCAAGGAAACACAGGATCGCCGCCATCACCGCGACACTGGCGCGGGTACGCGCGGCCACCAGCACCACCGCCACGATGAACACCATCGACAGATCGGCCATGCCCACCCAGCGTTCGACCAGCCATGCCACCGCGCAGGCGAGGGCGGTGGCGATCAGGGCCTGCAACGGCTCGTGGCTGACCCCGCGCATCGGTGGCAGCAGGCCCTCTCGACGGGAACGCGCACGCGCCTGCGGCGTGCTGATGATGGTGATCTCGTAGTGCGCGCCGCGCTGGATCAGCTGCTGGGTGAGGGTGCGGTTGAACATCCGCGCCAGCGGTCGCTCGCGGGTACGGCCCAGCACCAGCGTGGACACGCCGTTGTGCGCGGCGTGGTCGAGCAATGCATCGGCGATGCTGGAGCCGTGCAGCAGCTCGGCTTCGCCACCCAGGCGGCGGGCCAGCGCGAAGGCCGCATCGATCTCGCGCCGGGTCGCTTCGTCCTGGCGGCGTCCCTGCACCGTCACTACCGTCCACGGTGCATCGCGGCGCTCGGCGATGCGTCGCGCCACCCGCACCAGATATTCACTCTGACCGCCGCCATCGATCGCCACCAGCACGCCGCGACGCAGCGGCAGATTGCTCTCACCGCGGGCCGCACGGGCCTCGCGCAGGCTGCTGTCAACGCGGTCGGCCGCTTCCTGCATGGCCAGTTCGCGCAATGCGGTCAGGTTGGCCGGCGAGAAAAACGCCTGCAGTGCCTGTGCCGCCTGCTCGGGCACGTACACCTTGCCCTGCTGCAGACGCGCGATCAGTTCGCGCGGCGGCAGATCGACCAGCACGATGTCGTGCAGGCGGTCGAGCACGCCATCGGGCACGGTCTCGCTGACGCGTACACCGGTGATGCGCATCACCACATCATTGAGGCTTTCCAGATGCTGGATGTTGACCGTGGTCCAGACGTCGATGCCGGCGTCCAGCAGTTCCATCACGTCCTGCCAGCGCCGTTCGTGGCGGCTGCCCGGCGCATTGCGATGGGCCAGCTCGTCCACCAGCACCAGCGCTGGTTTCCTCGCCAGCACGGCGTCCAGGTCCATCTCCTGCAGGTCGTGGCCATGGTAGGCCACGTCCTTCAGCGGCAGCCGCGGCAGGCCCTCCAGCAGGGCCTGGGTATCGGCACGGCCGTGGGTCTCCACCAGCCCGACCACCAGGTCCACGCCACGGCGCAGCTGTTCCTGCGCGCGGGTCAGCATGGCGTAGGTCTTGCCGACGCCGGGCGCAGCGCCCAGGAACACGGTGAGCTTGCCACCGGCTTCGCGTTGCAGGCCTTCCACCAGGGCGTTGGCCTGGCGGGTCCGCAGATCAGTCATGGGAGCCGCTGTCATGGCCGCCATTGTGCGCGCAGCGGGTGCAGCCCTGCATCACGGCGCGCGTGCCGCGTGGTCCAGGGCGAAGTTCAGTGTCACCACGTTCACCCGTGGCTGGCCGAACACACCCCATTGCCGGCCCTGCGTGTTGGCCTTCACCAGTGCCTGCACGCGCTCCACCGGCAGGCCACGCGCACGCGCCACCCGGGCCACCTGCAGCTGTGCTGCCGCCGGCGACAACTGCGGATCCAGGCCGCCGCCGGACTGGGTGACCAGATCGGCAGGCACCTGTGCGGGCGTTGCGCCTTCGCGCGCGGCCACTGCTGCGGTGCTCGCCGCCACACGTTCGGCCAGCGCCGGGTTGCTGCGTGCCAGGTTGGAACCGGCCGCTGCCATCGGGTCGTAGTTGGCCGCCGACGGTCGTGCCTGGAAGTAGCCATCGCCGGTGAACGGCTGCGACAGCCATGCCGAAGCGCGTACCTGGCCGCTGCCATCACGCAGCAGGCTGCCTTCGGCCTGCGCCGGGAAGGACAGGCCGGCGAAACCAGTGGCGATGCCGGCGTAGACCGCACCGGCCAGCAGCAGGGTGGCCACGCCCAGGCCGATGGCCGGGCGCCAGCTGGCGCCGTCCTGCAGCGTGGCCATGCGCGCCTCGCTTTTCAGCTCGCGGGAAAGGGAAGAGGAGTCAGAACGGTTCATGCGCCGAATACCAGGACAAGAAGAAGGTCGATCAACTTGATTGCCGCGAACGGCAGCAGCACGCCACCCAGGCCGTACACCAGCATGTTCCGGCGCAGCAGCGCCGTTGCGGTGGCCGGGCGGAAGCGCACACCGCGCAGCGCCAGCGGGATCAGGGCCGGAATCACCAGGGCATTGAAGATCAGCGCCGCCAGCACAGCATTGCGCGGGCTCGACAGCTGCATAACGTTCAACGCGGCCATCGCAGGCACGGTGGCGGCAAACAACGCCGGCAGGATCGCGAAGTACTTGGATACATCGTTGGCCAGCGAGAACGTGGTCAGCGCGCCGCGGGTGATCAGCTGCTGCTTGCCCACCTCCACTACCGCCAGCAGCTTGGCCGGGTCCGAATCCAGATCGACCATGTTGCCGGCTTCCTTGGCCGCCTGCGTACCCGAATTCATCGCCAGGCCGATGTCGGCCTGGGCCAGCGCCGGCGCATCGTTGGTGCCGTCGCCGACCATCGCCACCAGGCGGCCACCGGCCTGCTCGGCACGGATGCGTGCCAGCTTGTCCTCGGGCCGCGCCTCGGCGATGTAGTCATCCACACCGGCTTCGGCGGCGATCGCGGCGGCCGTCAGCGGGTTGTCGCCGGTGATCATCACCGTGCGGATGCCCATCGCCCGCAGCTGTGCGAACTTCTCGCGCATGCCGTGCTTGACCACGTCCGACAGCTCGATCACGCCCAGCACATGGCGCCCCTCAGCCACCACCAGCGGCGTAGCCCCGTTGCGTGCGACCTGGTCCACGCGCCCGGCCAGCTCGGCCGGCACGGTGCCGCCCAGCGCCTGCACATGGGCGCGGATCGCATCCGCAGCGCCCTTGCGGATCTGCCGGCCGTGCAGCAGGTCGACGCCGGACATGCGGGTCTGCGCACTGAAGGCCAGGTAGTCGGCCTGGTCCGGCTCGGCGGTGGTGCAGCCCTGCTCGCGGGCCAGGCGCACGATCGACTTGCCTTCCGGGGTCGGGTCGGCCAGCGAAGAGAGCAGCGCCGCCTCACGCAGCTGGTCGGCGTCGATCCCGGCCAGTGCATGGAAGTGGCTGGCCTGGCGGTCGCCATAGGTGATGGTGCCGGTCTTGTCGAGCAGCAGCACGTCGACGTCACCGGCCACTTCCACCGCCTTGCCCGACTTGGCCAGCACGTTGGCAGCCAGCGCACGGTTCATGCCGGCGATGCCGATGGCCGGCAGCAGGCCACCGATGGTGGTCGGGATCAGGCACACCAGCAGCGCGATCAGCAGCAGCGGATCGACCTTGACGCCCACCGAGGCACCGATCGCCGGCAGCGTCGCCACCACCACCAGGAAGGTCAGTGTCATTGCCGCCAGCAGCAGGGTCAGCGCGATCTCGTTCGGTGTCTTCTGCCGGTTGGCGCCTTCCACCAGCGCGATCATCCGGTCCAGGAAGCTGTGCCCCGGCTCGGCGGTGATGCGTACGACGATCTGGTCGGACAGCACCTTGGTGCCGCCGATCACGCCGGAGCGATCCGTACCCGCCTCGCGCAGCACTGGTGCCGACTCGCCGGTCACCGCCGCTTCGTTGATGGTGGCCAGGCCCTGCACGATCTCGCCGTCGGCCGGCACCAGCTCGCCGGCACTGACGATCACGTGGTCGCCGGGACGCAGTTCGGCGGCCGGCACCTGGGTTTCGCTGGCACCGGCCTGCGCCGATGCCAGACGGCGCGCCACCAGGTCCTGGCGGGCGCGGCGCAGCGAGGCGGCCTGGCCACGGCCACGTGCTTCGGCCACGGCCTCGGCGAAATTGCCGAACAGTACGGTGACCAGCAGGATCGCCGTCACCGCCAGGCCGAAGCCAAGTGGCGCGTTGCCGGTCAGGGTGATGATCGCGGCGACGATCGTGCCGGCCATCACCACCGCCATCACCGGGCTGCGCACCAAGTGCATCGGCGACAGCTTGCGTACGGCCTCGATGAGCGCGCGGCGCAGGCCGGCGGCATCGAGCAGGGCCGGGCGGGACGCCACGGAAGAGGAACGGTTTGCGGTTGCGTGACTACTCATGGGGGTGTCCTCAGTGCAGTCCCAGGCTCAGGTGGTCGGCGATCGGGCCGAGTACCAGCGCCGGCATGAACTGCAGCACGGTCAGGATGACGATCACCGAGACCAGGGTCAGGGCGAAGGTCGGAGTTTCGATCTGCAGGCTGCCGGCCGATTCAGGGGCCTGCCGCTTGGCGGCCAGCTGCGCGGCCACCACCAGCGGGATGATCAGCAGCGGGAAGCGGCCCAGCAGCAGCACCAGCGAGCAGCTCAGGTTCCACCAGGGCGTGGCGTCACCCAGGCCCTCGAAGCCCGAACCGTTGTTGGCGTAGGCCGAGACATACTCGTAGAACACCTGGCTGATGCCGTGGAAGCCGGGATTGGAGGTACCGGCCAGACCTGGCACGGCCAGCGTGATCGCGGTGAACAGCAGCAGGGTGATCGGCTGCAGCAGCACCAGCAGGGCCAGCAGGCGCACCTGTGGTGTTTCCAGCTTGCGGCCGAACAGTTCCGGTGTACGGCCGGTCATCAGCCCGGCCAGGAACACGCCCAGCAGCAGATACACGATGAACTGCTGCAGGCCGCAGCCGATGCCGCCCCAGATCGCGCTGACCAGCATGTTGACCATCGCCAGGCCGCCAGACAGCGGGCTCAGCGAATCGTGCATGCCGCTGACCGAGCCGTTGGAGACCTGGGTGGTCACCGCCGCCCACAGCGCGGTGGCATCGGCGCCGAAGCGTACTTCCTTGCCTTCCATCAGCAGCGGCGTGGCCGCACTGGCGCTGTGGCCCTCGCTCCATACCGTCGCGCCAATGGACAGCAGCGACATGCCGAGCATGCAGCTGAACACCAGCGCGCCGAAGCGACGGCGCCCGGTGAACGCACCGATCATGAAGATCACCGCCATCGGCACCATCAGGATGCCGATCACCTCCAGCATGTTCGATACCGGGGTCGGGTTCTCCAGCGGGAAGCTGCTGTTGGGGCCATACCAACCGCCACCATTGGCGCCCAACTGCTTGGCTGCAACCATCGCCGCAACCGGGCCCAGCGGCAGCTTCTGCTGCGCCATGCCGGCGCTGGCATCGATCGGCGTGGCCTGCGGGCCACCGGCGAGCGTGGAGGGCACGCCCTGGCTGGTCAGCAGCAGCGTCCACAGCAGGCACAGCGGCAACATGAAGCGCACGCACAGGCGTACAACGTCGGCGTAGTAGTTGCCCACCGCCACGTGCCGTTCATCGCCCGCGGCCGGTGCAGTGGCGGTCGTCGGCGCACGCGAGAACAACGCACGCAGCGTAGCCACCGCCAGCGCCAGGCCCATCATCGGTGTCACCACCTGCAGGCCGGTGATGCCGGTCATCTGCGAGAAATAGGACAGCTGCGCCTGGCCGGAGTAGTGCTGCTGGTTGGTGTTGGTCAGGAACGAGATCATCGTGTGCAGCGCCGTGTCCCAGCGCATGTTCGGGATCTGGTCCGGATTCAACGGCAACCATGCCTGGGTCATGAACACGGCCTGGGTCAGCGCCGCGATCACCACGTTGCTGAGCACGAACGCCAACGCGTAGCCCCGCCACGACATCGAACGTGAGGGATCGACGCCGAGCACCTTGTACAGCGGCTTTTCGATCCAGTGGAACAGCACGTCGACTTTCATCGGCGTGCCGCGCATCACCCGGGCAAGATAGAGGCCCAGGGGCCAGGCCAGCAGCAGGCTGGCGGCAAGAATGGCAAGAATTTCAGTCATGGCAGGCTCCGCTCAGAACGACTCGGGCCGCAGCACGACATAAAGAAGATAGGCGGCGGCAACCAGCACCAGCACGCCACACAGCAACGACAGCCAGGGGGACATGGAATTTGAGACCTGGTGGAACCCCTCCACCTCAGGCGGCCATCGTCGTCCCCACCCCCATAAACGCACTACGCGCCGGACCGGGCCGACGCGTAAAGAGTGCATAAATTTCAGGGTCCAGGTCGTAACCCGGCATCCGCTAGCGCCGGGCCATGCGCGGCCGGCAGCGCGGTGCTCAACTCGTCGGGGTCTGTGCCGGAGCCGCCTCCGGCGCCAATCCCTTCAGTTGCCGATAGCGCTGCAGGCTGCTTTCGATCTCGACCTTCAATGCCTGCTGCTGCTGTTCGAAGCTGATCAGCAGCCGCTGCTGCGATTTCAACTGCGCATGGCGCTGGGCGATCGCCTGGGCCTGCTTGTCGGCAACCTTGCCGCCGGCCAGTTCGCGGTCACCGGCGGCAGCAAGCAGGGCCACCAGCGAATCGCGCAGGCTGGCCACGTTGTACTGGGCGGTCTTGAGGTTGTTGTCGAGCACCTCCTGGCGCTCGGCGAACACGCGCCGCAGCGCATTCTCATCACCGTAGGTGGTCAGCATCGCCTGTTCGGTGCGCTGGCGGGTCTGCTCGGCCATCTGGTCCAGCTGGACCTGCGCCGCCGCCGTGCTGGCGGCAGCGCGTTCCTCATCGCTCAACGCGCGCTGCACCTGCGCATTGCGCAGGCCGCTGTTGGCGCTGAACTCATCGCGGGCGTGGTTGACCGCATCGGCCGGCAGCGCATCGCTGCAGATCCGCTCCTTGCCCTCGTTCCAGCAGTACAGCTTCTTGTCTGCAGCCTTGCCGCCGGACTGTGCCAGCAGCGTCTGCGGCATCGCCAGCAGCAGGCTGACAGCAACGATGGCAGGAACTCGGAACATGCGGCCTTCCCCCTGATGGTCAGCGCGTGGAACGGACGCCGTACTGGGCGCGATAGGCCTCCAGCGGCTGCCGGTAGCCTACAAGTTCCGGATTTCCGGACGCGAAATCAAGCAGGTCGGCCAACGTTGCCACCGCGATCACCGGGATGCCGGCTTCTTCAGCCACGGCCTGCGCGGCCGAGCGATGGTCGGTGTCCGAGGCGATCTCCTGGCGGTCCAGGGCCACCACGATGCCGGCCGGAATGCCGCCCGCGGCGCGGATGATCGCCAGCGCTTCGCGGATGGCGGTGCCGGCGGTGATCACGTCGTCGACGATCAGCACGCGCTTGCCGGTCATGTCGGCGCCGATCAACTGGCCGCCTTCACCATGGTCCTTCACTTCCTTGCGATTGAACGACAGCGGCAGGTCGCGGCCGCGCTGGGCCAGCTCGCAGGCCATCGCGGTGGCCAGCGGAATGCCCTTGTAGGCCGGGCCGAACACCACGTCGTACTTGATCCCGGTGGCGTCGATGGCGTCGGAATAGCACGCGCCCAGCTGCGACAGCAGGGAGCCGGAGTCGAAACGGCCGGCGTTGAAGAAATAGGGGCTCAGCCGGCCGGACTTGAGGGTGAACTGGCCGAAGCGCAGGGCATCGGCGGTCAGGGCCAGCTGCAGGAAACGGTGACGGTGGTCGCTCATCAAAACTCGATTCATCTTCATTTGGAGCGCAAATCCTAATCCAGCTGGACTTTCTGCGCTCGTCCGCCGCCTTCACGCGGGTATCGGCAGCTGCCCCCGCGGGCTGCTCAGCCCGGCAGGCAACCGGTATGCTTGCCCGGTTTCCCGCCGTAGGTTCTTCCGCATGCGCATCATCAGCTTCAACGCCAATGGCATCCGTTCGGCCGCCACCAAGGGCTTCCTCGACTGGTTCCGTGGCCAGGACGCCGACGTCCTCTGCATCCAGGAGACCAAGGCCCAGGAAGACCAGCTGACCGACCCGATGTTCCGCCCGGACGGCCACCATTGCTTCTACCGCGATGCCATCACCAAGAAGGGCTACAGCGGCGTGGCGATCTACAGCAAGCGCGAACCGGACCAGGTCATCACCTCGCTGGGCTGGGCGCCCTTCGACGACGAAGGCCGTTACATCGAGGCACGCTTCGGCAACCTCAGCGTGGTCTCCTTCTATATTCCGTCCGGCAGCTCGGGTGACCTGCGCCAGGGCTTCAAGTTCGAAGTGATGGAGTGGCTGCGGCCGATCCTCGAGGAATGGGCGCGCAGCGGCCGCGACTATGTGCTGTGTGGCGACTGGAACATCGTCCGCTCGGCGCTGGACATCAAGAACTGGAAGTCCAACCAGAAGAACTCCGGCTGCCTGCCCGAAGAGCGCGACTGGCTCAATGCCCTGTGCGCCGACCACGGCCAGGCCACCGATGTGGCCAGCGGTCGCGGCTGGGCCGACGCCTATCGCCTGCTCAACCCGACCGGTGAGGACTACACCTGGTGGAGCAACCGTGGTGCCGCCCGTGCCAACAACGTCGGTTGGCGCATCGACTACCAGTTCATCACCCCGGGCCTGCGTGACCGCCTGCGCAGCTGCTCGATCTACCGCGACCAGCGCTTCTCGGACCACGCACCGTTCATCGTGGACTACGACCTGTGACCGAGGCTGCCAAGCCGCGCCGTTCCTGGCGGCAGGTGCTGGCCAACCTGCGCCAGCGCAAGGTGCTGGCGATGCTGCTGCTGGGCTTCAGCTCGGGTCTGCCGATCTATCTGGTGGGCAACACGCTTGGCTTCTGGATGCGCAAGGAAGGCATCGAGCTGAGCACCATCGGCTTCCTGTCGTGGGTGGGTCTGGCTTACACGATGAAGTTCCTGTGGGCACCGATCGTCGACAAGGCCGACGTGCCACTGTTCGGGCGGTTGGGGCGTCGTCGCGGCTGGATGCTGCTGTCGCAGATCGTCGCTGCGGTGGGCCTGGTCGGCATGGCGTTGATCCAGCCCAAGGGCGGCCAGTTGCTGCTGCTGGGAATCGCCTGGGAACATGTGGTGGTCTTTGGCGCGATGGCCGTGGTGGTGGCCTTTGCCTCGGCCACCCAGGACATCGTCATCGACGCCTGGCGCATCGAGAGCGCCGACAACAGTGAACAGCTTGGCCTGCTGACCTCGTCCTCGGCGCTGGGCTATCGCACAGCGCTGCTGGTCACCGATGCCCTGATCCTGATCATCGCCGCCCGCGTCGGCTGGCAGGTGTCCTATGAGTTGATGGCCGCGTTGATGGCCCTGGGCGTGGTGGCGGTGGTCATGGCCCGCGAGCCGGCCCGCGAGATCCAGGCAGTGCAGGCGCAGGCCGCCTCGTTGTGGACGCCGCGCGGCCTGTTCGATGCAGTGGTCGGCCCGTTCGTGGCCTTCGTACGCGAGCATCGCAGTGGCGCGATCCTGATCCTGGTGGCGATCAGTGTCTACCGCATGGCCGACTTCGTCATGGGGCCGATGGCCAATCCGTTCTACGTCGATCTCGGCCTGGACGGGGATACTGTGGGTGCCGTGCGTGGTTCGGTCGGCCTGGTGGCCACCTTCATCGGCATCGCCGCTGCTGGCCTGGTGTCCGTACGCTGGGGCGTGCTGGCAGCGCTGCTGGCTGGCGCCGTGCTTGGCCCGGCCTCCAACCTCGCCTTCGCCTGGCTGGCCTATTCGGGGCCGGATACCACCCACTTTGCTGTCGCGATGGCGATCGACAATTTCGCCAGCGGTTTCGCGGGTACCGCGTTGATCGCTTACATGTCGAGCTTGACCAGCATCGGCTATACCGCCACCCAGTACGCCCTGCTCAGCTCGTTCTACGCGATGCCCGGCAAGGCGCTGAAGGGCTTTTCCGGCTGGTCGGTACAGACCCTCGCACAGGGCCGCACGCTGCTGGAAGGCTATGCGCTGTTCTTCATCGGTACTGCCCTGGTGGCCATCCCGGTGGTGATCCTGTGCGCGATGCTGATTCTGCAGCAGCGCCGACGCGCCGTGACCTGACAGTTGCCGGCGCCCCCGGCGTGCGGGATGATCGCCCCGACGCGCCGAGGGGGCGGTGCCTTGCGAACGGGGAAGTGAGCATGGCCGACGTAGTGCTGCGGGACCTGGACCCGCTGCTGCTGGAACGCATCAAACGGGTCTCGGTGGCCCGAGGCTGGACCCATGAACAAACCTGCGCGGTCCTGCTGGAGCAGGGCCTGTTCAGTAGTGAACTGGAGGTCCGCTCCGGTTTCGGCGACCCCGAAGTCGACGCCCTGTCCGACGCGATCGCCGCACTGCAGGCGCTTCCCGCAGGGCAAGGCTTCGACTAGCCCGACTGCCCAGTAGATCCACGCCATGCGTGGATGGCGTCACCTCACGCCAGATGGATCGCCCCGAGAATCCGCGGCCCCGTCGCCCCGGTCACGCTCGGCAGGTTGCCCGCCAGCCCGTCCATCGTCCGCTGCGCCAGCCAGGCAAACCCCATCGCCTCCACATACTCCGGGTCCAGCCCGTGCAGTGCCGTGGATTCGACCACCACGCCCGGCAGTCGCGCCGCCAGCCGTCGCATCAACTGCGCGTTGCGCACCCCGCCGCCGCACACCAGCACCCGTCGGGTGTGCGGTTGCTGGGCCAGCAGCGCATCCACCACCGTCGCCGCGGTCAACTCCAGCAGCGTCGCCTGCACATCGGCGGCAGCAAACTGGCCTTCCTCCATGTGCGCTTCGGCCCACGGCAGGTGGAATTGCTCGCGCCCGGTGCTCTTGGGCGGTGGCAGCGCAAACCACGGGTCCGCACGCCAGCCGGCCAGCAGGCTGTCATCCACCGCACCACTGGCCGCGTAGGCACCGTCAGCGTCGAAGCTGCGCCCGGTGTGGCGCTGGCACCAGGCATCCATCAGCGCGTTGGCGGGGCCGGTATCGAAGCCACGCACCACGCCTTCGCGCGGAATCAGCGTCAAGTTGGCGATCCCGCCCAGGTTCAGCACCGCACGGTCTTCATCGGCCGCACCCAGCATGCCCAGGTGGAAGGCGGGCATCAGCGGCGCCCCGTGGCCGCCGGCGGCAACGTCGCGGCGGCGGAAATCGCACACCGTGGTTATGCCGGTCAGTTCGGCGATGCGGTTGCCGTCGCCCAGCTGCAGGGTGAAGGCCGGCTCGGCCAACGGTCGATGGCGCACGGTCTGCCCGTGCGAGCCAATGGCCCGCACCTGCGAACGGTCGACACCGGCCTCGTCCAGCAGCTGGTTGGCGGCGGCGGCGAAGCTGATCGCAATCCGCGCGTCCAGCTCGCCCAGCTCCTCCAGCGACTGCAGCGGGCCGCCCTCGCCGAGGGCTACCAGACGCGCGCGCAGCACCGGCTCCCAGCGGGCAGTCAGCCCGTGCACGAAGCGGCAGCCCCCGTCGGCCGGGAATTGCACCAGCGCGGCATCGATGCCGTCGGCACTGGTGCCCGACATCAGGCCCAGATAAAGGGGAAGGGACGGATCGGCAGTGGGGTTCATGGCGGGCATAAAAAAAGGACACGGCAAGCTTGTGCTGCCGTGTCCTCCTTCGTCAACGCGTGGATCAGCCGCGCTTGCGGCCTGCCGGCGCCTTTTCCTTGGCGCTGGCCACCTCAGTGGTCGCGCTGTCGGCAGCCGGGGCAGGGCTGGCGTCGGCGTAGATCAGCTTCTCCATGCCCTGGATGCGGGCCATCGCCGGCGCGGTCTGCGCCCGGAAGGCTGCCAGCTCGGCGCCCTTCAGCGGTTCCGGCGGCGGCATGGTCACCGTCAGCGGATTGCGGTGCTCACCGTTGACCCGGAATTCGTAGTGCAGGTGCGGGCCGGTGGCCAGGCCGGTTGAGCCGACGTAGCCGATCACCGTGCCCTGGGCCACGCGCTGGCCGCTCTTGATTCCGGCAAAGCGCGACATATGCCCGTACAGGGTGGTGTGGCCGCGGCCGTGGTCGAGGATCACCACGTTGCCGTAACCGCGCTGCACGCCGACGAACTGCACCCGCGCATCGCCGGCGGCCATGATCGGCGTGCCGGTACGCGCGGCGTAGTCCACGCCCTTGTGCATGCGCATCTTGCCCAGCACCGGGTGCTTGCGCGCGCCGAAGGTCGAACTCAGCCGCGCGAACGGGATCGGCATGCGGATGAAGCTCTTCTTCAGCGAGCGGCCATTGATGTCGTAGTACTCGGACTTGCCGTTGCGGTCGAAGCGGAAGCCGGAATAGGTCTTGCCGCCGGTGGTGAAGGTTGCCGCCAGGATCTTGCTGGTATCGACCTTCTCGCCCTCGCGCCAGGTCTCATCCATCACCACGCTGAAGCGGTCGCCCGGCTGCAGGTCCTTGGAGAAGTCGATGTCGTACTTGAAGATGTCGTCGGTCATCGTCGCGATCGCCGATGGCGACAGTCCTGCGCGGCGTGCAGCCGCATACAGCGAACTGGTGATCTCGCCGCTGGTGACCACCGTCCGCGTGGACGTCTCGCGCTTGGTCACCTTTTCCTTGATGTCATCGCCGCTCAGGCTCAGCTCGACCCGGTTGTCGGCATCGCGGTCGAAGCGGATGCTGCGCAGGTCACCGGACAGCGGCATGTCGAAGGCGATCTCGGCACCCGGGCGCAGCTTGGTCAGCGATTCGCGCGCACCCGGATGGTCCAGCACCCGGTGCAGGGTGCTGGCGGAGATGCCGGCCTTGTCGAACAGGTCGCTCAGGGTCTGCCCGCGCTGCACCCGCAGCACCTGCCAGCTGTCGCCAGGGATCTGCTGCTGGCGGGCCATTGCCAACGGCGGCAACGGCAATGCCAGGCTGGTGTGGCTGTCGGCGTAGGGCGCATCGATGGTGTGCGAGAAGCCCGGCACGATCGTGGCT
>NZ_JBBPFR010000012.1:135000-137297 GCF_037969685.1 Stenotrophomonas sp. G106K1
CGCGACTTACCAAACCATTGCAAACTCCGAATACCGAGACGGACTGTATGGGAGACACACGGCGGGTGCTAACGTCCGTCGTGAAAAGGGAAACAACCCAGACCCACAGCTAAGGTCCCAAATTTTGTGCTAAGTGGAAAACCATGTGGAAAGGCACAGACAGCCAGGAGGTTGGCTTAGAAGCAGCCACCCTTTAAAGAAAGCGTAATAGCTCACTGGTCGAGTCGGTCTGCGGGGAAGATTTAACGGGGCTAAGCACAGAACCGAAGCTTGGGGTGTGCATATTTATATGTACGCGGTAGAGGAGCGTTCCGTAAGCCGTTGAAGGTGGATTGAGAAGTCTGCTGGAGGTATCGGAAGTGCGAATGCTGACATGAGTAACGATAATGCGGGTGAAAAACCCGCACGCCGAAAGCCCAAGGTTTCCTTGCGCAACGTTAATCGGCGCAGGGTGAGTCGGCCCCTAAGGCGAGGACGAAAGTCGTAGTCGATGGGAAGCAGGTTAATATTCCTGCACCTCGCGTAAGTGCGATGGAGGGACGGAGAAGGTTAGGCATACCGGGCGTTGGTTGTCCCGGGGAAAGGCGGTAGGTTTGGATCTTTGGCAAATCCGGGATCCTTTAAGACCGAGCACCGAGACGAGCCTTTATGGCGAAGTTGCTGATACCACGCTTCCAGGAAAAGCTCCTAAGCTTCAGCTTACGCAGACCGTACCGTAAACCGACACAGGTGGGTAGGATGAGAATTCTCAGGCGCTTGAGAGAACTCGGGTGAAGGAACTAGGCAACATGGCACCGTAACTTCGGGAGAAGGTGCACCCTTTTTGGTGGCTCATGCGAGCTATAGCTGAAGAGGGTCGCAGTAACCAGGCCGCTGCGACTGTTTATCAAAAACACAGCACTCTGCAAACACGAAAGTGGACGTATAGGGTGTGACGCCTGCCCGGTGCTGGAAGGTTAATTGATGGGGTCAGCCGCAAGGCGAAGCTCTTGATCGAAGCCCCAGTAAACGGCGGCCGTAACTATAACGGTCCTAAGGTAGCGAAATTCCTTGTCGGGTAAGTTCCGACCTGCACGAATGGCGTAACGACAGCGGCGCTGTCTCCACCCGAGACTCAGTGAAATTGAAATCGCTGTGAAGATGCAGCGTTCCCGTGGCAAGACGGAAAGACCCCGTGAACCTTTACTATAGCTTTACACTGAACGTTGAGTTCGTCTGTGTAGGATAGGTGGGAGGCTATGAAACTGTGGCGCTAGCTGCAGTGGAGCCATCCTTGAAATACCACCCTGTCGTGCTTGACGTTCTAACCTGGGTCCATTATCTGGATCGGGGACCGTGTATGGTGGGTAGTTTGACTGGGGCGGTCTCCTCCTAAAGAGTAACGGAGGAGCTCGAAGGTACGCTCAGCGCGGTCGGACATCGCGCACTGTGTGCAAAGGCATAAGCGTGCTTGACTGCAAGATCGACGGATCAAGCAGGTAGGAAACTAGGACTTAGTGATCCGGTGGTTCTGTATGGAAGGGCCATCGCTCAACGGATAAAAGGTACTCCGGGGATAACAGGCTGATACCGCCCAAGAGTTCATATCGACGGCGGTGTTTGGCACCTCGATGTCGGCTCATCACATCCTGGGGCTGTAGTCGGTCCCAAGGGTATGGCTGTTCGCCATTTAAAGTGGTACGCGAGCTGGGTTCAGAACGTCGTGAGACAGTTCGGTCCCTATCTGCCATGGGCGTTGGAGATTTGAGAGGGGCTGCTCCTAGTACGAGAGGACCGGAGTGGACGAACCTCTGGTGTTCCGGTTGTCACGCCAGTGGCATTGCCGGGTAGCTATGTTCGGAAGCGATAACCGCTGAAAGCATCTAAGCGGGAAGCGCGCCTCAAGATGAGATCTCCCGGGGCACAAGCCCCCTGAAGGAACCATGTAGACTACGTGGTTGATAGGTCAGGTGTGTAAGTACAGCAATGTATTGAGCTAACTGATACTAATGATCCGAGAGGCTTGACCATATAACCTCAAGTTGCCTTGGCCGACATGACATGTCGATAGATCCAAGTGCACGCTACGTCACAAGACCAAACGAGAGGCAGGCGCTCAGGCGCGTCTCTTTGCAACGCAGGCATCACCATGCCCGCCCCTGCAAAGACACGACGTCCAGGCGACACTCCAACCGCCTCCCTGGTGAAATTAGCGCTATGGAACCACCCGATCCCATCCCGAACTCGGAAGTGAAACGTAGCTGCGCCGATGGTAGTGTGGCCTAAGCCATGCGAGAGTAGGTCATCGCCAGGGTTTA